>JAUMYD010000103.1 GCA_030528765.1 Bacillota bacterium | reverse complement strand
TGGTCTGCTCCTGCTGGTTTTAAGCCTTAACGGTGTTTTCTCCCGGTCAGAGGAGGAACTGCGCAATACTTTGGAAGTTCAGCATAACAATATGGTTTCTTCTTTGCAGGAGCAGATAAACATTTTGACTGCACAAGGCATCACGCTCTCCGGACTGTCCTCTGATCTTCTGGATAATCTTCTTTACACTGCCCCAACTGCTGATCTCAATAATGACTATGAGACCTTGGAAAAATTGGAGAAAGACTTGTATGGCCTCCTGAATACGGCTCTCCGTGCTGCTCCTTGCAATGGGGTTTATCTGGTGCTGGACGCGACGACCAATACAGAGGCAGAAGGAGCAGAGCATTCCCGGGCCGGGATCTACCTCCGCTTTGCAAATTTGAACAGCAAGACCCCGGTGGATCAGGATGTGACACTTTACCGCGGGATTCCCAGGCTGGCTAGGGAAAACAATTTGGAGCTGCACAATCGTTGGAAAATGGAATTCGATATTTCCATGATCCCTTTGTATAAGGATTTCCTTCAGCAGGAGCTGGGCCGAGTGGCAGATCATTGCTGCTGGACACGGCGCGCGCAGCTTACAGATACATGGGAAAATATGATCCTGCTGATGGTCCCCATCTGCGGAAGCGGAAATGTGGTGCGTGGCATATGCGGTTTAGAGCTGGGAGATTTGTATATGCGTCTTTCTTATCCTGCACAAGGAAGTCGTTTTGGCAACATGTTGAGTGTTATTGCCCCGATGGAGAAAGAACAATTTTTTCTGGCACAGGGAATGACCGGAGGCTTGGACGGTAGTTATTTGGATAAAGAGGATATCCTTCATTGCCAGCTTGGCAAAAATTTTAATCAATACAGCGGAAATAGCGGTAGCTTCCTGGGGTTACATACGGAGATCGATATGGCACTGGTCGGCGGAGGCAGTATGTACGCTTTGACCCTGATCCCGGAAGCCGGCTATAACGCAGCCAGCTCCACGGAGCGCGTGGTGTGGGCCTTGGGGGCTTTGGCTTTTCTAAGCCTGATGCTGCTGCTTTCTTTCATTTTGTCCAGGTGCTTTGTTCGTCCCATTGCTAAGAGTCTGGCGGCGATTCAGTCCGGCCCCTGCAAGGAGATGGAGGAGACTGGGATCTCGGAAATCGATTGCCTGCTGCGTTTGCTGCACAGGAAGCTTCAATCAACGGAGGATCAGCTTCTTCCCGGAGATATGGCAGAACTTTTTGATGCCTTTGCAGAACGGGCAGTGCAGCTGACACCGGCGGAACGGAATATCCTCTGCCATTATTCGGAGGGCAGGGAGGTCGCTGAAGTTGCTGAATTGGCCTTCATCAGTATCAATACCGTGCGGAAGCACAATTCAAATATTTATCAGAAATTGGGGGTTGGTTCTCGGGATGAGCTGATGTTGTATTTGGAGCTTTTCCGGAGATGTGACCGCCTGGATGAGATCTTTCAGCCCCCGCTGCGAAACGAGGATAACAAATAATTATTCATCAAGCAGAGAAGTAAAAGTAATTTGCCGCAGGAAATTATTTGTCGAAAAATAGAACAAGTAAGTTTTATTTATGGAAAACGAGTAAATGTTTACGTACTTAATTTGTGTATTTCCAGCTAGAAGCCATCATTATACATAACTGCGTAATGGAACCTTTCGTTGCTGACCTGTATACTTAAAGCAGAAAAATGAGAAAGGGGCGCTACGATGAAAAGAATCATAAAAGAAAAAATTGTGGATTGCTCCGATCAGGATAGCTTCTGCTTTTCTCTGATCTGTGTGGATTGTGGCAGGGTCTGGAAAAGTACTCCGATTCGTTTTTCAAAGGCCGGAGGGGAACCATCAACGGAGGCAAAGTTGATTATTGCGCAGGCACTCTATCGCAGAGAACATGCGCAGGCTCTGGAACGTGCGATCAGTGAAGCCATGCATCATTTCAATATCTGTCCTCTTTGCGGAAGCTTGGTCTGTGATGGTTGCTTTATCATTTGTAATGACCTGGATATGTGTCGCTCCTGCTCAAATCAATTACAGGAACAGGGGGAATGCGTTTTGCCAGGATCCCTGCTGATGGATTTTTAGGTAGCAGTTCTTTAAATGTTTCAATCCTGCTTATTGTTAGGTTTCTTGCTGCTCATGCAGTGAAAGTGGATTTTCAAGCAAAGGATTGGCCCAAAGAAGTGATTCTATGATTTAGGTGGTTCTATAATTCAATTAAGAAATATTGTTTAAAGGCATTTAAACTTTATAAACAAAAAGGAGGCAGAAAAATGGGTTTGTTTGGTAAGTTGTTTGAAAAGAAAGAATGCAGCATCTGCGGCGGCGAAATTGGCCTGCTCGGAAACAGAAAGCTGGAAGACGGCAACATGTGCAAGGAGTGTGCCAAAAAGCTTTCTCCTTGGTTCAGTGATCGCCGTAACAGCACTGTTGATGAGATCAACGAACAGCTTGAATATCGTGAAGCGAACAAAGAAAAGGTTGCTTCCTTCCGTACTACCCGTACCCTGGGCGAAAACACGAAGGTGCTGCTGGACGAGGATGCCGGTGTTTTCATGGTGACCTCGGCCCGCGACCTGCAGGAGGCTAACCCGGATGTACTCTCCTTCAGCGATGTTACCGGCTGTAACCTGGATATTGATGAAGATCGTGTGGAAATCAAAAGAGATGGCCCGAATGGAGAAAGAGTCAGCTACAATCCGCCTCGTTTTACCTATTATTATGATTTCTATATCATGATCCATGTCCGCAATCCTTATTTTGATGAGATCCGCTTTAAGCTGAATAATTCCCGTGTCACCATTGATGACCAAAACTATGCGAGAATGGGTGGAGGACCCGGTATGAATCGCTTTAACGACAACGGCCCTGCTCCTATTTTGGGGCAGATCTTAGGTGGGCTCACTTCCGGTTCCCGCTTTAACCCGGACAATGATGTGGAGTTCCGCCGTTATCGTGAAATGGGCGAAGAGATCCGCGAAGCTCTGTTGAATGTTCGTCAGGAGGCACGGGATCAGTTTGCGGCTGCCGCTGCACCTAAAGCCGCAGTGAGCTGCCCTTATTGCGGAGCCACCACAACACCGGACGAAGCCGGACGCTGTGAATTCTGTGGCGGAGCGATCAATGGTTAATTATTAGCAGCTAAGAGCGGTAATGCTTCCTGTTTTTGACAACATAGCAGGCTTGGCCTTGAATTTTTTGTTCATAGCAATATTATGTCAATCTGAGATTCAAACTGTAAAACAAAAAGGAGGATGGAACAATGGCAAGTTTAGCAGAAATGGCAAAAGCAACTACAGCAAGAACCTTTGAGTTGGAGACAGCACTTACTATCGAGGAAATCTATGAAAAGATTCAGGCTAGAGCAGCTGCTTTTCGTGTTCCCTTTGAGCTGAAAAAGGGACTTGGCGGGCAGAATATAGCATTTAAGAAAGAAAAAGAAACGGATGTTATTATCAATGTTTCTGTTAAAGAAAAGACGGTAAAGGTTCTGCCTATCATTCAGGAAAACAAGACCAGTGTTGGCGTTGGCAGTGTTTCGATGCGTGTGGACAAAAACAGCGTAGCAAGAAAAGGCATGAAAGGTGTTATGGATATCCCCATGCAGCGTGGTGCCTACATTGATGAGGTCACTGAAAAGATTCAGAAGATCATCAAGGGTGAGCCTGTTGAGGATTATGTGGCTCCTGTCGTTCCCGAAGTGGAACAGCCTGAAGCCGGAGAACCTAAGAGCTGGCTGACTGCGCTGCTGCTTTGCATCTTTTTAGGCGGGATCGGTGTCCACAGATTTTATACCGGAAAAGTAGGTACGGGCATTATCTGGTTGCTTACTGCTGGTCTCTTCGGTATCGGCTGGCTTGTGGACCTGATCAAGATCCTCACTGGGAAATTTACCGATAAAAAGGGCCTTGCTTTAAAGAAAGACTAAAAAGCGAGTTTTACCAGCAGGAATTTTCTTTTAAAAGGAATATATATAATATTAATTGGTATATTTTTCGAAAACAGAGTGAACCCGTGTAATCTGCGGATTTTTTGCAAGAGCGGGTTTCACAAGAGAGGGTTTACTGATGGGCAAATTCATAATCAGAACGGTGAGTTCCGGCATTAAATTTGATCTGAAAGCAGGAAATGGAGAAGTAATTGCCACATCTGAAGTCTACAGTAGTCTGCAGGCCTGCAAAAATGGGATCGAAAGTGTCCGCAAGAATGCTGTGATCGCTGCTGTGGAAGATCAGACAAAGGAAAACTTCGAAGAAGAGAAGCACCCCAAGTTCGAGCTTTATCAAGATAAAGCAGGAGGATATCGCTTCCGTCTGAAGGCCAGAAACGGGGAGATTATTGCTGTCAGCGAAAGCTACACTGCCATGGCTAGCTGCAAGAACGGTGTAGCAAGTGTAAGAAAAAATGCCCCTGAAGCTGCTGTAATTGAAGAAAAATGATAATAAAGGCTAAGGGCGAAAGGAGGAAAAAATGAAACATAGTAAGCTTTTACTGCTTTCATTAACTTTGCTTATGCTTTTGATGTTTTCGGCTTGCGCTGAAGAGCTTAGTGCAGAAGAAGTCAATGCTTGGTGGGAAGGGGATTGGTACGGCTGGTGGACTCTCTTTGACGGTGATGGCAGCTACAGTGAGTATTTAGATTCCAGCTGGGATTGCTGTGTTCGCATTAAGCCTTTCGAAGGAAAGCATCTGATCAGTGTTTGGGATGAAGATTTCAACAGCTATGAGGATGAATGTCTGGCAGAAGTCATAGTGGAAATCGATCCTTCTTCCGGTGGTGGCTCCTATGGCTTGGCTACCTCTGTATCTGATGAAAGAAATTTTTTCTGGAATTCT
This sequence comes from Bacillota bacterium, assembly GCA_030528765.1. GTDB lineage: Bacteria > Bacillota > Dehalobacteriia > UBA4068 > UBA4068 > RGIG3155. The sequence continues at coordinate 2,038 of JAUMYD010000103.1, read as the reverse complement.
TCCCTGGATGCTGGTGATTGGTCTATTGATCCCGCCTATGCCGGTGTGGATAATATGCTGATTATCGAAGGTTCCTTTACAGATGTTGAAGGGGATTACTGTGAATATGGTCTGGTTTTGACTAAATGGGGTTTTGAATGGAACGAAGCGGATTCTACTGCTCCACCCACGATGTATTACGATTATTTTCTGCCCTTGATCGAATCCGGTGCTGAAATCCCCCTCATTCTTGAATAAATGTTTCCTTTTCTGTAGAGGAAAGCATGAATCAGCTCGGTTTTAGCAAGATGCAGGCCGCCGCCGAAGCGGCGGCCTGTCTGTTTTTATAGGCAGACCATGCCAAATAAAGAGAGGGCCCGCTCATTATCCTGGACAGCCTGCCCTTTTGTGAAAAAAGGGAAAAGATTTTCCTTTTAGGGAGGATATTTCCTGCAAAGAAAAAATTTTATATAACAAACATGTGAATGGAGGGATAGCTATGGCAGTGCAAGTGACCAACTACCAATGCCCTGCTTGCACCGGACCGCTTCAGTTTGATCCGGAAAGCGGAAAACTGGCATGTGAGTATTGTGGCTCCTCTTTCCCCGTTGCGGAGATTGAAGCTTTATATGCGGAGAAAGATGCAAAAGCAGCGGAGAACATGGCACAGGCAGAAGCAAAACGGGAGCAGGCCGCCGCTTCGGCGGGGGAAGGCTGGGATGTTTCCGGCCTAAACAACAGTTGGGGTGAGGAAGGAGAGGGCATGCGTGCTTATAATTGTCCTTCCTGTGGCGCGGAGTTGATTTGTGAGGAAACGACCGCTGCTACTTCCTGCCCATATTGTGGGAATCCGAGTGTGGTGCCCGGGCAGTTTGGCGGAACTTTGAAACCGGACTATGTGATTCCGTTTAAATTAAAAAAAGAAAATGCCATTGCAACCCTGAAAAAGCACTATGAGGGCCGTCCTCTGCTGCCGCGGGCTTTCAAGGAGGCAAACCACCTGGAGGAGATCAAAGGTGTTTATGTCCCCTTTTGGCTTTTCGACGGCGAAGCAGAGGGTGATGCCCTTTTTGAAGCAACAAGGGTCCGCAGCTATCGATCCGGCGGTTATGAAATTACGGAAACGTCTTTTTACGACATCTATCGCTCCGGTTCTCTTGCCTTTGAGAAAATCCCTGTGGATGGTTCTCAGAAAATGCCGGATGACTACATGGATTCCATTGAGCCCTATAACTATGAAGATCTGACCACCTTTTCCACGGCGTATCTGCCTGGCTACCTTGCAGATAAATACGATGTGGATGCTATCCAGTGCAGCAGCCGTGCCGACCAGCGGGCCGAGAACACTGTTTTAAGCAGCCTGCGGGACACCGTTAGTGGTTATAGCAGCGTATATGAAAAGAACCACAATATCTCTCTTCGCCGCGGAAAGGTTGTTTATGCCCTTCTGCCGGTTTGGTTGCTGAACACCAAGTGGAATGGAGAGAACTTCCTTTTTGCAATGAATGGGCAGACCGGGAAGATGGTAGGCAACCTGCCTGTTGATAAGAAAAAGAAGTGGAGGATTTTTGGCTTGGTTTATGGTGTGGCAGCACTCATCACTGCTGCTATAGTTCTTTTCCCCGGTGGCTTGCTGAATCTGCTTGGGGTCTAACAGAAAGGAGGAAGAGAAATGAAAAATAAAATCTGGAGCATTTTTCTGGCATTTTTCCTTCTGTTAAGCTTGGCTGCACCAGCCGGCGCCGCGTTGGATTACGGCCTGATTTATGATGAAACAGAGCTCATTTGGACGGAAGAACTTGCGAAGCTGGGTGAGGAAACGATGCCCGGCTTTGTGGAAAAATACGGTATTGATGTGCGGGTAGATATCCTGACTACGGCAGGTGAGTATGAGACCCTTTATGATGCTGCTGAGAATATCTATTCCAACTATGCTTATGGAGGCCCTGGCGGCAATGGTGTTTCCTTAACCCTGTTGGTCAACCAGGATGAGGAAAACGTGAGCATGGATGGCTGGTGCCTCTATTTCGGTGGTGAAAGCGCTGAATGGACTGTAAAC
>JAUMYD010000102.1:5483-6924 GCA_030528765.1 Bacillota bacterium | reverse complement strand
GGAGGAAGTCTCCATTGAAACGGACGCAAAGCTCCGCACGGTAAAATCATAGAAATCCCCGGCAGGGCCAAGCAGATTCCCCTTCTTTCTCCGCACCAGATAGAGGAAGCGATGGGCGCTGTTATCCAGCGGAAAGGAAAGCAGCTTTCCCAGGCGCACATAATCCTCCACAGAGCGGGCAGAGAGCACTGCCAGCCCCAGGCCGGCAGCGACCGCATTTTTGATGGCCTGTGGATCTGCCATTTCCGCGACCAGCTTCAGCTGGGCCTCCTTATCCCGTTCCCGCAGCCAGCGTTCAAATTCCAGCCGTGTTCCACTGCCTGCTTCCCTGCATATCATTGGCGCCCGGAAGAGAAGCTCCAGGGGGAAGGCTTCTCCCTGCAGCTGCAAATAAGGCTCACAGAGCGGGCAGATCACCACCAGATCATCTGAGGCCAGTGCATGAAAGCGGCAATCGCTTCCCCCAAGAGGGCTCCCGCAGAAGCCCAGATCCGCCTGATGCTCCTGCAGGCGCAGAGCCACCTCCGTGCTGTCACAGATACGCAGGCTGAAGCTCTGCTCCGGATGCTTCAGCCGATAGGCAGCCATCAGTTCCGGCAGCAGATACTGTGCCGGAACCGTAGAGGAAGCGATGCGAATTTGCGTCCGGGGGCTTTCCCCGCCACCAAGCTCTGCCAGAAGCTGATCCCGCCCGGAGAGTGTCCTCTTTGCATACTCATAACAGCGTCGGCCTGCCTCCGTGGGCTGGACCCCCTTTGTGCTGCGGATCAGCAGCTGCTGGCCCAGCTCCTGCTCCATGCTGTTTATATGTGCGGTTATGGTGGGCTGCGTCAGGTAGAGCGTTTCTGCTGCCCGGGAGAAGCCTCCGGCTTCCACCACGGCAGCCAGTGTTTCCAATTGGCGAAAATCCATATTCACCTCATTCCTGCAGCAGGAACCAGTATTCAGCCTGCTGCCGTACAAATTTTTATGGTCTGCCGGGCCCGGTCAGGGCTTTTTGGGACGCTCCACGGGCCCGGCTGTTTTCAGGCAGGGCCCATCCTCTGCAGCCCTTGCTGAAGAAACTTTCTTCAGCAGCCGGAAAAAGGCTCTTGCAGGAAAAGGGCAGATAAAAGCATAAATTTTCTTACCAGAGTATATCGAAAAGTCTCCTTTCTGTCCAGCCTTTTCCTGGTTTCAAAGCAATGAATTCTATTTTTCGAATAAATCTTGTTATCTATAGGAAATCGTTTTATAATACTCTAATGAAGGATTGCTCTCTTTGCTATGGCCGGAACCGCCCCGGAAGCAGGTGAAGACAGCGATTCTGCTTCTTTGTGAAAGCCAGTGGTCATTTTTTATCAAAGCCCACTGTGTAATACGAATTAGAATTCAGGAGGTATATCATCATGAGCGAATGCACCCATAACTGCTCCAGCTGCAGTGAGAACTGCGCCGACCG
>JAUMYD010000102.1:0-5473 GCA_030528765.1 Bacillota bacterium | reverse complement strand
TGCACCCATAACTGTGACAGCTGCAATCAGAGCGATTGCCAGGATCGCAACAGCTTTTTGGCCCCGGCCCATCCCGGCTCCAATGTGAAAAAAGTCATCGGCGTGGTCAGCGGCAAAGGTGGCGTTGGGAAATCCCTGGTCACCTCCATGCTGGCAGTAGCCATGGCCCGCAAAGGCAGGAAAACCGCTATTCTGGACGGGGATCTGACCGGCCCCTCCATCCCCAAGGTCTTCGGCATCAAATCGAAGGCAGTGGGAACGGACGAAGGCCTGCTGCCCACGGAAACCGAAAACGGCCTGAAGCTGATGTCCATCAACCTGCTGCTGGAGCATGATACAGACCCCGTTGTCTGGCGCGGCCCGGTGATCGCAGGCACTGTGAAGCAGTTCTGGTCTGAAGTGATCTGGGGTGATGTGGATTATATGTTCGTGGATATGCCCCCCGGCACCGGTGATGTTCCGCTGACCGTTTTCCAGTCCCTTCCTCTGGATGGTGTGATCATTGTCACCTCCCCGCAGGATCTGGTCTCCATGATCGTGGGGAAGGCTGTAAAAATGGCCTATATGATGTCCGTTCCGGTTTTGGGCCTGGTGGAGAACATGTCCTATTTCCGCTGCCCCGATTGCGGCAAGGAACATGCCGTCTTTGGTGAAAGCCACCTGGCAGATGTTGCCAAGGAATACGGCCTGGTCACCACTGCCCGCCTGCCCATTGATCCTGCCATTGCCGCCACCTGTGATGCCGGTCGCATTGAGGAGCTGGATCAATCCTACCTGGATGCGCTGGAGCCCATTCTGGCTGTTCTGTGATATTTTTTACGCATCGTAAAGAGGGCGGAGCGATCCGCCCTTCTTTTGTAAGCTAAAGAGCGGGAAAGACGAAAGCAAAACAAGTCCTTCTGCTTTTGTGCAGTTTTTATTCGGTTCCTGCCAGTTTTCTCTTTTATTCTTCCATATATTATGTTATAAATAAAAAAGTGCTGTAAACAAAAAAGCAGCCCGGCTTTTCCGGGAAGGGCAAGGCGCTTCGCCCCGGAAGAGAACAAGGCAGAACGAAAGGAGTCTTCTGTGAAAAAGAACAAAGTAAAAATCATTGCCATCTCCAGCCTTGCGCTGGCTCTGATCCTCTTTTTTATCCTGGTAGGTTTCTTTACGGATCTGCTCTGGTTTAAAGAGCTGGGCTATGTAAGCGTGTTTTTTACTGAGCTGCTGTCCCAGCTGAAATTCGGCATACCCGTTTTTGTGATCGTGGGGCTGGTCTGCTACTTTTACCTGATGGTCATAAAAAAGAACTACTATAAACGCCTGGGTGCCTGCGAGCATAGTTCTTCGGAAAAGAGCATCAACTGGATCGCCGGCATTCTCTCCCTGGCCTTTGCCCTGCTCGCAGCCTTCAGCATCGCGCAGCAGCTCTGGTTCCAGCTTCTGCAGTTCACCAATAGCACGGATTTCGGCATTACAGATCCCATTTTCAACAATGATGTGGGCTTCTATATCTTTAAGCTGGAATTCCTGCAGCGGCTGAATGTGCTGCTGATCGGGCTGGTGATTGGCTTTGCTGTGGTGAATGTGCTTTATTACCTGGCTCTGCTGGTGAAACGCCGCCCCCATCTTTTTGATCGGGAGGAGAAAAAGGCAGAGCAGAACAGCCAGAATCCCTTTTCCGGCTTCTCCCCCTTCGGCAGCTTTGAAGCGTCCGGCAGTGTGCCCAGGTTCAATAAAAGTACAGCGGCTAATCTGCTGAAGGTAGCAGGCACGCAGCTGGCCGTTTTGGGCGTGCTATTCTTTCTTTTGCTGGCACTGCACTTCTATCTCAAGCAGTTTACCCTGCTTTATACCAGCAGCAGCGGTGTGGTCTTTGGAGCCGGCTTCACGGATATCAAGATCCACCTCTGGGTCTACCGCCTGCAGGTAGCCCTTTCTCTGGCCGGTGCGGTCCTGGTGGTGCTCAGCCTGAAAAAGGGAAAGATCAAACGCATCCTGCTGGCCCCTGCAGCCATGGTCGCTCTGGGTATTCTGGGTGTTTTTGCTGGGGCCCTGGTGCAGAACCTGGTAGTGGAACCGGATGAGCTCAATAAAGAACGGGCTTATCTGGAAAACAATATCGCCTTTACCCGCTATGCCTATGATCTGCAGGATATCCGTACAGAGGATTATGATGTTCAGTATGATCTCACGGCAGAGGATATTGAAGAAAATCTGGAGACCATCACCAATATCCGTATCAATGACTACGAGCCTGCCCTGAAATATTATAACCAGACCCAGAGCATCCGCCTATACTATAATTTCAACGATGTGGATGTGGATCGTTATATGGTAAATGGGGAATACACCCAGACCTTCCTTTCTGCCCGGGAAATCGATGAAAACGCTATCAACCAGCAATGGCTGACAGCCCACCTGAAATATACCCACGGCTATGGAATCACCCTCTCCCGGGTGGATACCGTCAGCGAAAGCGGGCAGCCCGCCATGCTGATCGACAGCATTCCGCCGGTCTCTCAGGTTCCGGAGATCGAAATTACCCGCCCGGAGATCTATTTCGGGGAGGATACCAACAATTATGTGATCGTCAATACCAATGAACCGGAATTCGACTATCCCTCCGGTGAAAGCAATGTCTACACGGAATATGAAGGGATGGCCGGCATCCCCATGACCCTGCTGAACCGTATCCTCTTTGCGCTGCGGGAGGGTGATATGCAGATCCTGGTCTCCACCAATATCGATAAGGATTCCCGTATCCTCATCAACCGCAATATCATGGAGCGCATCCAGAAGATCGCCCCCTTCCTCAGCTACGATGAGGATCCCTACATCGTGGCGGCAGATGGCGGCCTGTATTGGATCCTGGATGCCTACACCGTCAGCGGCTATTATCCCTATTCCGAACCCTTCGGGGACACGGGGATCAACTATATCCGCAACTCCATAAAGGTAGTCGTGGATGCCTATAACGGGGATGTCAGCTTCTATATCGTAGGGGCAGAAGATCCTATTGCAGATACCCTGCAGAATATCTACCCTGATCTTTTCAAGGATCTGGAAGAGATGCCGGAAAGCCTGCAGGCCCACCTGCGTTACCCAAACACCATGTTCACCATCCAGGCTGATATCTACACCAAATACCATATGACGGATGTAAACGTATTCTACCAGAATGAGGATGGCTGGGCCCTGGCCACGGAAACCTATGGCAGAGAGCAGGTCACCATGACGCCCACCTACTTCATCATGAAGTTGCCCGGGGAGGAAGAAGCGGAATTCATCAATTCCATCCCCTACACACCCAGTGGAAAGAACAATCTGACCGCACTGCTGGTGGCCCGAAATGATGGCGAGAATTACGGCGAGCTGGTGCTCTACCAGATGCCCAAGGATCGCATCATCTACGGCCCGCAGCAGATCGAAGCCCAGATCAACCAGAATACGGAGATCGCCCAGGATTTCACGCTCTGGAGCAGTGCCGGCTCTACCTATAGCCGGGGCAATATGTTCGTCATTCCCATTGGCTCCAGCCTGATGTATGTGGAGCCCATCTACCTGGAAAGCGCCAGCTCCTCCCTGCCGGAGGTGAAAAAGGTCATCATCTACTACAATGAACGCATCGCCTATGAGGATACACTTACCGAAGCTCTGGAGGTGATGTTCGATGTAGATATGGCTGCCCTCCGGGGAGAAAGCGAAAGCAGCAGCGAGGAGAACGAAATGCCGGAACCGGAGATCGGCAGCTACGAACTGGAAGAGCTGGCCGAAAAAGCCAATGCCGCCTATGAGCAGGCACTGGAGGCCCAGCGGAACGGTGATTGGGCCGCATACGGCGAGCATTTGGAGACGCTCTCCTTCTACCTGCAGCAGATGCTGCCGGAGGAAGAAGCCCCAGCCTTGCCGGAAGAAGAAATGGAAGCGCTTCCTGATATCCCGGAATAAGTGAGAAACCGGGCAAGCCCCGGAAAGCAGAAAGATAAATCCCTGAAGCATCAGAAAAATCTCCAGAAAGAGGTATGAAAATGAGACAGTATTCCGAACGAATGAGCCGACTCACCGGCAGTGCCATCCGGCAGATCATGAAGCTGATGTCCGACCCGGAGATCATCTCCCTGGGCGGCGGCAATCCGGATCCGGAAAGCTTCCCCGTAGATAAAATCCGGGAGATCGCTGATCAGCTGCTGCGGGAAAAACCTACCCAGATGCTGCAATACGGCGTGACCAACGGCTATCTGCCCCTGCGCCAGGCAGTGCTGGAACATCTTTTCCGGCCGAAAAACATTCAGGCAGAGCTGGAAAATATCATCCCCTTCACCGGCAGCACCCAGGGCATTTACATGGTGCTGGATATGTTCATTGATCCGGGAACCCCGGTGCTGATCGAAAACCCCACCTTCCTGGGAACGCTGAACGCCATCAAGAAGCTGGGCGCAAAGATCATCCCCGTAGAGATGGACGGCGAGGGCATGCTCATGGACGATCTGGAAGCAAAGATCAAGGCTCATCAGCCCCGTCTGCTCTATACCATCCCCACCTTCCAGAATCCTACCGGCCGCACCCTGCCCACGGAACGTCGCAAACGCATCGCCGAGCTGGCCGCAGAATACGATGTGATCGTCATAGAGGATGATCCCTATGGGGATGTCCGCATCAAGGGCACGCCCCTGCCCCCCATCAAGAGCTTTGATACCGCCGGAAACGTGATCCTGATGAACAGCTTCTCCAAGATCATCGCTCCCGGCCTGCGCGTGGGTGCAGCCGTGGGTGCCGCTGATCTGATCCAGCAGATGGAAAAGGTCAAGCAGGGGCTGGATACCCACACCGCCAGCCTGCCCCAGGCCATTTGCGCGGAATTCCTCATGCGCGGCCTGCTGCCGGATCATCTCCGCACCATCACGGCAATCTATGGCGAACGCCTGGATGCCATGCTGCAGGGTCTGGAGAGCTATTTCCCGGCGGATGCGGAATTCACCCGCCCGGAAGGCGGCCTCTTCGTCTGGATCCGGCTGCCGGGCATCAAAAACACCGGCAAGCTGCTGGAACGCGCCATCAGCGAATGCAAGGTGGCCTTTGTTCCCGGCACGCCCTTCTTTCTGGAGGAGACACAGGGTCTGGATACCCTGCGCCTGAATTTCTCTTCCAGCACCCCACTTCAGATCGATACAGCGCTGCAGCGTCTGGGTGGCCTGATTCAGGAGGAATACAACAAATAAAGGAAGGCAATCCCTTTTCATACAATGCAAAAGAGCCCCATAGGGGGCTCCATGAAGAACACAGCCCGGCCCGTGCTTTTGTTCACGGGCCGGTTTTTTATGAAAGATGCTATCCGCAAAAACGCTTTGTGTAAAAACTGCCTGTGATCAGGCAAAGCGGGCTTTCACAAACCGTTGTCCCGCCTGCGGAGTCCTTTTCGGGCTCCCGCTGTTTCTTGGGTGCAGGCGGACAGGAAATCGGAAATAGACGCACAAAAAGCCAGCAAAAG
>JAUMYD010000101.1:5171-6934 GCA_030528765.1 Bacillota bacterium | reverse complement strand
CCATCCTTTATGATGATCTGTGCTTCATCATTCACCACAGGGCGGCAATAATTGTTTTCCTGCGCAACAGAGGCAAGGGACTGTAAAACATCCAGATTTGCCAGAACCTCAGCACTCTGCAAAATACGATCCGCAGCAGCAGCGACATGCTCCCGGATCTGCAAAAAAAGACCATATTCCAAATCAGCCAGCCGCTCCCCCGCGCTGAGGATCCGGGTCTCCAGCTGCTTCAATTCATCGGTAATAAAGCGCTCCCCGTTTACCAGCGTCTGCTTGCGGACATATTCCGCAGGAGCCTCCGCTGCCCGGCTCCTGGAAATTTCTATATAATAGCCAAAAACTTTATTATAGCTGATCTTCAGCGTTTTAATGCCTGTGCGTTCCCGTTCCCGGGCTTCCATCTGCAGGAGCAGCTCTTTCGTGGAACCGGAAAGGCTGCGGAGCTCATCCACCTCCGAATTATAGGCCTGGCGGATCACGCCACTTTCCTTCGGGGAAAGCGGCGCATTCTCGCTAATGGCGGCATCGATCAAAGAATAAATATCCTCCAGTGCATCCAGGGAATCAAAAAAAACCCGATAAAGCGGGCTTTTCAGCTGAGAGAGCAGCTGAAGGATCCCCGGCAAGCGAAATGCAGTCTGTTTTAGTGCGGTCAGATCCCGAGGGCCTGCATTGCCGTAACAAACGCGGGAGATCAAACGGGGCAGATCATAAAGCCCTTTCAGCTCTTCCCGCAGATCCTGAAAGACCGCGGGCTGCTCCAGCAATTCCCCCACAGCGTCCAGGCGAAGATTGATGGTCTCCGCAGAAAGCATAGGGCTTTCCAGCCATTTTTTCAGCAGACGGCTGCCCATGGAGCTCAGGGTATCATCAAGCACCCATAACAAAGAGCCACGCCGCTTATTATTGCGCAGCGTAGCCGTTAATTCCAGATTCCGACGCGTGGCAGCATCCAAAAACATAAATGAGCCACAATCGTAAACCTGTAGCTTATCGATATAATCCAGAGAGCGCTTTTGCGTATGCTGCAAAAAAAAGAGGATCATTTCCGCAGCCAGTGCAGCAAGCTTGCGTTCCCCCAGGCCCAGGCTCTCCAGTGAAGAGATCCGAAAATGGGTCTGCAAAAGCTCTCTGTAATTATTCTTAATAAACGCCTCCTCCGGACAAAGGCTGAAACTGCCTACGCTTCGATCCCAAAAATGCGCACGAAAGCCTTCATCCCGATAGAGCTCTTCCTGTAAAATCAATTCTGCCGGGTGGATGCGGCACAGCTCGTCCACAAGGGCGGCCTCAGCTTCCTCCCCGCTGAACTCCGTGGTCAGAAATTCGCCGCTGGAGATATCCACATAGGCCAAGCCAAAGGCAATTTTAGTGCCGCGCTGGCTTTCCTGCCAGCAGGCGGCCAGATAATTATGCTGCTTTTCATCCAGCATATTCTCTTCAACTACGGTTCCCGGGGTAACTACCCGAACCACGCCCCGCTTAACCAGGCCCTTAACAGATTTAGGATCTTCCAACTGCTCACAGATGGCAATTTTATAGCCCTTCTCGATCAGCCGGGCCAGATAATTATTGGCAGAATGAAAGGGAACGCCGCACATGGGAACCTTATTCCCCTTTCCGCCATCCCTGGCAGTAAGTACGATATTTAATTCACGGGAAGCCGTCTGAGCATCCTCATAGAAAAGCTCATAAAAATCACCGAGCCGGAAAAAAAGCAAACAATCCGGATATTGCGCCTTCACTTCTTGATATTGTCGCAT
>JAUMYD010000101.1:0-5161 GCA_030528765.1 Bacillota bacterium | reverse complement strand
AATCAAATCTTCGTTTTCTTCTTTTATTTCTAAATATTGTCGCATCATCGGTGTTACAATAGTCAATGACTTAACCCTCCTCCACAGCCATGGATTCCCGGAACTGGGAAGGAATATAATCCATCAGAACGATCGCATTTTCCTGAACCACAGCCAACTTCAAGGGAGTGCTCCCGGCATCCGAAGGAACGGTGGCCACATGAGAGCCAATGCGCAGTTGCTGTGCGAGCATATTGTAGGCCAAAATATAGCAGCTGTCATCGCCTTCCGCCCCGGCATGAAGAACACCGCGGCAGGAGCCCATAACAACAATATTGCCGGTTGCTATGATCTCACCACCGGGGTTGATATCCCCCATGATGACTGCATTCCCCCGAACGGACATGCGCTGCCCATTCCGAATCCCCTTGGTAACCAGCAGGCTGTTGCCGCCGGCAGTCTGATAGATGACCTCATACTTTTCATCGCTGGGGATCTCGTGCGGCATGACCTGCCCACGATGCAGATGGTATTTCGCCATGATCTCTTCCAGAACAGCCAGTTCTTCGGCGGTAAACTGATGCGGACTATCGATGATATAATCTGCATTGATAAAAAAATCCCCGCTGGAGAGAAGCTTATCCTCCAGCGCCGCGCAAAGCTGCCCAAAGCCAGCTTCCACATTATCGAAATAAAAGACCAGACCAGACGGGGTACCTTTAATATTTATTATATTTTTGGCCATTGTATCCTCCACAGGCTTGTCTGTAATCCAACTCTATTTTATTCGCCTTTTCTTACTGGTATTCCTGCAAAAATATTATTTAAGGAGATAAAGAGTAGCACATGAGACATGGATTCGACGAAATCAACAAAAGAATGAAGCGGGCCATTGTCAATCATGGTCTGATTTCCGATGACAGCCCCATTATGGTCGGGCTTTCCGGCGGAAAGGACAGCATGACCCTTCTTTATGCGCTGAAACAGTTTCAACGCATTTCAAAACACAAATATACACTGGCAGCAGGCCATGTCTGCCTGGGCTTCCCCGAAGATGAGGTCAGCCAGATGGAAGAATTCTGCCGTGTGTTGGATGTACCTTTTTTCTGGGAAAAAACGGAGATCGGCCCCATCATTTTCGAACATCGGCAGGAAGCAAACCCCTGCTCTCTTTGCGCAAAAATGCGCCGCGGTGCGCTGAATAGCCTGGCGAAAGAAAAGGGCTTCAACAAAGTGGCGCTGGCCCATCACCAGGATGATGCTGTGGAGACCCTGCTGCTCAACCTTTTCTATGAAGGCCGGGCAGCCTCATTTAAGCCGCTCACCTATCTGGACCGCATGGAGCTGACGGTAATTCGCCCCTTTGTTTATGTCCCGGAAGATCAAATTGCTTACTTTGCCCGTAGCCAGGCGCTACCGGTCTGCAAGAGCAACTGCCCCCAGAACTGCCTGGGAAAACGGCAGGAAATGAAAAAGATCCTGGGAGAACTAGAAGCAATCTCCCCCCGGGGGAAAGATCGGGTAACAAGTGCGCTGGACAGGCTATTTGCTTCTGATTGGGATGGAAAGGTGGGGAGAAAATGATTTTGGTCAGCGCCTGCCTGCTGGGCGTAAAATGCAAATACAGCGGGGGAGATAACTTCTCCCCCGCTGTTCTGGCTTACCTGCAGGATCAGGAATATATTGCCTGCTGCCCGGAAATGCTGGGCGGGCTGCCCACACCCAGACCACCGGCAGAGATACAGGCCCCTGCCGATGGAGACAGCGGCCCGGCAAAAGTGCTGAACAGGGAAGGGCAGGATGTAAGTGCTGCCTTTTTGCAGGGTGCTGAAGCAGCTTTGGCCCTGGCCCTGGAAAATGCCGCTGATACAGCGATACTCAAAGAAGGAAGCCCCTCCTGCGGAGTACACTGCATCTACGATGGAAGCTTCAGTGGGAAGAAGATCCCCGGCTCCGGCCTGAGCGCAGCCCTGCTTAAGGAAAATGGCATCCGCTTGATCAGCTCCGATGAATTATAGCCTGTAGCGACTCCAGAATTCTTTACGAAATTCGTCAAAGGAATCCGCCAGAATGGCTTCACGGATCTCTGCCATCAGGTGGCAGAGATAATACAGATTATGAATGGTCGTCAGCCGGATCCCCAACACCTCTCCAGCCTTCAGCAAATGCCGGATATAGGCCCTGGAGAAATTCCGGCAGGCATAGCAGCCGCAGCCTTCCTGGATCGGACGAAAATCACGGGCATATTCCGCATTTCGCAAAACCAGCTTCCCTTCCGGCACCATGACCGTTCCGTTTCTGGCAATGCGGGTGGGCAATACACAATCAAACATATCCACGCCGCGATACACACCCTCTACCAGGCAATCCGGGGAGCCAACGCCCATAAGATACCGGGGCTTATGCTCAGGCATCAGAACTGTGGTATAATCCAAAGCTTCATACATCAGCTCCTTCGGCTCGCCTACGGAAAGGCCGCCAATGCCGTAACCGGGGAAATCCAAAGCAGTGATATCCCGGGCACTCTGCTCCCGCAACTCCCGATAAAGGCCGCCCTGAATAATGCCAAACAGACCCTGTCGCGGATGCTCATGTGCATCGAAACAGCGTTTTGCCCAAGCCAAAGTTCGATCCGTGGAGCGCTTCACCTTACGAAATTCCTCGGGATAGGGGGCGCATTCATCAAAGCACATAGCGATATCTGCGCCCAATGCCATTTCGATCTCCATCACGCTCTCCGGCGTAAAGAAATGCCGACTGCCATCAATATGAGAGGAGAATTTCGCACCTTCATCTGTGATTTTCCGCAGTGCCGCAAGGCTGAATATCTGAAAGCCACCGCTGTCAGTCAGAATTGGCAGATCCCAATTCATAAAGCCATGCAGATCCCCTGCTTCGGCCACCAGCTGATGCCCCGGCCGCAAATAAAGATGATAGGTATTGCTCAGAATGATCTGTGCCCCGACCTCTTTCAATTCATGGGGAGACATGGTTTTCACGGTAGCGCAGGTACCAACAGGCATGAAAACCGGAGTCCGCACATCGCCATGTGGTGTGTGAAGAATCCCAGCCCGGGCCCGCTTGTCATTATGTAAAAGATCAAATGATATTGGCATAAGAGCTCCTTCTCCAAGGATTATTTTCTAAGAATACTGTTTCTCGATATAGTATCAGAGCTGCTCGCATCCGCAAAAGAGCGGAAGGCAAAGAAAATCTTAACTACAACTATAATATGCCAGCCATAGAAAGTCAATCTGATTTTCTGACAAGGTTTCTTGAAATTGCAAAAATGTTTTGTCTATAAAATGCAGGAAATTCTCCCAAGCTACTTGCGAAAGAATAGCCTATATATTAAAATAGCTATGAGAGAAACTTTGCTTTTTATTGATTTATTCCGCAAATGAATGAGGTGTTTTTATGCTCGATGCAAAAAAAATCGATGCCTATATAGCCTTTCTTGAGCAGGAGCTGGTTCCGGCAACAGGCTGCACAGAGCCTATTGCACTGGCATACGCTGCGGCAAAACTTCGGGAAATGCTGGGTGGCCCCCCGCAAAAAATTATCGCTGAGGTCAGCGGGAATATCATCAAAAATGTGAAAAGTGTGGTCGTCCCCAATACAGGCGGCCTGAAAGGGATTTCTCCGGCAATTGCAGCCGGTATCATTGCTGGGAATACCGCCCGCTTAATGCGGGTGATCGAAGATGTCAGCGATGCGCAGCAGAAAGAGATCGCCGCTTATCTGGAAAATTTGGATATCGAGATCAAGTGCTCCAACGCACCCCGCATGCTGGATATTCACCTCACAGGAATTCTGGATGCCCGGCGGGCAGTGGTGCATATCGCAAACAGTCACTGCAATGTGATATATTTGGAGGAAAACGGAAAAATCCTTCTGAACGAGCCGGCAGATGACAGCAATCAAAGCCAGAAGGAACGCCCGGATCTGACAGTGCAGGAAATCGTGAAATTCGCTGATCAGGTGGATCTGGAACGGATCAGACCCCTGTTAAAACGGCAGATCGAATACAATTCTGCCATTGCAGAGGAAGGGATCCGCGGGGACTGGGGCGCAAACCTGGGGAAGGTGATCCTCTCCGATTTTGGGGATGACATCAAAACCGAAGCCCAGGCTTATGCCGCAGCAGGCTCTGATGCCCGTATGAGCGGCTGCGAGCTGCCGGTGGTAATTCTTTCAGGCTCCGGAAATCAGGGAATGACTGCTTCCCTGCCTGTGATCCGCTATGCCAAGCGCTACAATATCCCGGAAGAACGGCTCTACCGAGCACTGCTGGTTTCTGACCTTTGCACCCTGCACCAGAAATCCGGCATTGGTAAGCTTTCCGCTTATTGCGGCGCGGTCAGTGCTGGCTGCGGTGCTGGTGCCGGTATCGCTTACCTTTTGGGTGGAGATTACCGGGCCATTTCCCATACTCTTGTCAATGCAGTGGCCATTCTTTCGGGCATGATCTGCGATGGGGCCAAGCCCTCCTGCGCAGCGAAAATCGCCGCAGCTGTGGAAGCTGGAATTTTGGGTTATCATATGTTCCTGCATGACCAGGAATTTATGTGCGGAGAAGGGATCGTTACCAAGGGCGTGGATGATACCATTGCCAACGTAGGTATTCTTGCGCAGGAAGGCATGCGACAAACGGATACCACCATCCTGAAAATCATGACGAAGGACTAATTGCCCCGCCAGGAAGCAGCCCTGCTTTCACTCTGCAGAGGCAAAAAAGCTTTCAATGCATATAGGAAAGAAAAACCAAGAAACGGACAAGGCACACTTCTCAGGGAAGTGTGCCTTTTTGAAGCAAAATTTAAATTCAGAATGAAAGCTTTTCGCTTTTCGTGCCCTTTCTTCGTCAGGCAGAGAAATCAAAGAAAAATCACCAGCAAACGAAGCAGCAAACGGTGGGCTATTTCCAAAGCGATAAAAGCCAGGATCGGCGAAAAATCCAGAGGAAAGCCCGGCCTGGGCGGCAGGATCCGCCGGCAAAGGCGAAGAAGCGGCTCTGTCATCTCATAAATAAAACGTGTGAATACGTTATCTCCGATCCGAATCCAGGAAAGTATTACATTGATAAACAAAAGCACATAATAAATACGAAAAACCGTATTTACGATCTGTCTAATCAGACTCCCGGGCCGGGGCGGGGCGGCCGCGGGGCGGGGGCTGGGGG
>JAUMYD010000100.1 GCA_030528765.1 Bacillota bacterium | reverse complement strand
CTGCCGCGCTGCAATAAAGATGCTGCCGAAAATCCGCTGCCGCAGAAAAAAGAACTGACAAAAGCAAAAAAAGCAAGCCCGCGGAAAAAAAAGCAGAAAACGCCATTTTCCAGGAAACAGCAGGCAGCAAAAAAAGGGCAGCACAGATGCTGGCAAAGAGAAAGGCAGGGGCAGAAAAGCCGTACCGAAGAGAAGACTCCCTCGCAACCGGCAGAGCCCGAACCGTGAAGCAGAAGAGCCAGCGGGAATACACCTGAGCAAAGAAAAGAAGCTCCCAGCAGCGGGAGCGTAAAATTTCAAAGTAAGCCCCGTAAAGCAGTAGCAGCCAGCAGATCGCGATCGCCATGGAAAAAGGGTTCCTAGCCAGGGCGGCTTGCTTTTGCTCCGGCGAAAGCAGCCGCCGATCCACGAAAAGCATGCATTCCTTTACTATGTAGAAGCCGCCGCAAAGCAAATCCAGCCCCAGCAAAAGCATGGCGGATATGCGAAAAAAGCCTGGGTAGAGGACCCAGGCTGCTGCCCACAAAAGCCCACCGCTCAAAGCGGCCAGGAGGGGCAGCAGAGACAGAGCCTGCGGCAAGCGCCCCCTGGGGGAAGATGCAGGAAGATAAAACAGGGTGAATTCATTGATCAACAAAGCCAGATCCAGCATTCTTAAACGCAGCTTACACTTCGTGCTTCATTCCTCCTTCAGCCTGAGTGAGACGGCCCTTCCGTGCCCAGAGCTGCCGGGCACAGGAGGAAAGCTGCTTATGCAGACGTTTGTTTTCCCTGCACAGGCTTTCCAGCTCTGCCTGCCTGCTGCTCTGCGCATGTTCAAGCAGATCCATCAGCACCCGGCGGCTCATCCGCAAATCAGAGATCCTGCTTTCCAGCTCCTGATTTCGTCTCCGGCAATTTTCCAGCTCCACACTTACAGGCAGATACTCCATATCTTTCTTCATTGGCTCCTCCCTGGCAGATACTTTTTGCTTCGTTCTAGTATATGCACAGAGAAAAAATCAATCCCGCCTGTAACGCGACAAAATCTCCAACTGGCTGATGCTGCTTACCCGGCAGCCCAGCTCCCGAATGCCCGGAACATGAAAATCAGAGCCACCTAGGGCGGCCAGCTTCATCTTCCGGGCGATCTGCAGATACTTCTGCTCTGCCATGCGGTTATGCTCCGGGTGAAAAACCTCGATGCCACCTAGGCCCTCCTGCTGCAGCGCGGGGATGAGGCTATCCGGCACACCGGTCCCCGGGTGCGCCAGCGCAGCAACGCCACCACACTGGCGGATCAGGGAAAGTGCCTCGCTCGGGCTCATTTTTTCCCGGGGGACAAAGGCTGGCTTTCCCCGACCCAGCCATTTGGTGAAGGCTTCCCGGATATTGGAAACATAGCCTGCTGTGATCATGGCCTGGGCCACATGGGGGCGCCCCAAGGAGCGCTGCGCCGGAGCAGCAGAAAAAATATCCTCCGCGTTGAGCTCCATTCCCAGCTGATTCAGCTTGCGCACGATTTCCTGGATCCTCTGTCTTCTGGATTGATGCAGGCGCTGCAGACGCCCGGTAGCCATCAGCTGCTCCCCATCGACCCAATAGCCCAGCACATGAACATCCCGCTCCCCCAGCTCTGTAGAAAGCTCGATGCCCGGTATAAAGGAAACATCCAGCTCCGCAGCACGTTTTTTTGCCTCAGCATACCCATCCACCGTATCATGATCCGTAATGGACAGGCCCGGAAGCCCCTTTTCCTTAATCATTTCCACCAACCGCCCCGGAGAGAAAGCTCCGTCCGAAGCGCTGCTATGTATATGCGTATCAAAGCCAAACATTTTATTCTCCCTGCTGCTCCGGCAAAATCTGCCGCAGCAAAGTCACAACGCTCTCACCCATGATCTGCTGCAGATCTGCCGCGGCCATTCCCCGCTGCCGCAATCTTTCGTAAACCATGGGCAAATGCTGTATTCCGGCCAGCTCCGGATGCAGATCCGCACCGTCATAATCCCCGCCCAGGGCAACATGCCGACTGCCGATCAGGCCCACTGCATATTCCACATGCCTGCAGAACTGCTCCAGATCCGCAGAGCCACCCAGAAACTCCGGCACCATAGTCATGGCAGCCACGCCTCCCTTTTCTGCCAAAGCGATCAGCTGGCGGTCATTGATGGAGCGGGGCCAATCATTGCAGACAGAGGCGCAAACGGTATGCGAATCGATGATGGGATGCCGAGAGCAGGCCAGCAGATCATCCAGCCCCTCCTCGCTGATATGTGCAGCATCCAGAAGAATCCCCATATCATTGCAGCGGCGAACCAGCTCTCTTCCCTCTTCCGTCAATCCACCCCCCTGCATATTGCTGCCGGAAAAACGGGTCACATAGTTCCAGGTGAGGCCGATCGCCCGCATGCCCTTCTGATAAAACTCCTGCAAATTCCCCTGCCAATCCTCGCCCAGCGGCTCTGCCCCCTCCATGGAGAGGAGGATCAGCTTTTTCTCCGGTGCCTCCAGCTGTTCACGCCACAGCAGAAGATCGATCCCCTGCTGCCGGGAAAGATCCTCCAACAGCAGGCCCTGCAGCCGGCGAAATTCAGAGGAAAGCTCTGCCGGGCAGTTTTCCTGATCCAGCCAGATGGCGAAAAAGGAAAGATCAAGATGTTCCCGGATCCTCCGGAAATCAATGTGAGCATGGGGCAAGGATTCCAGGCTGCTGTATTCCGCATATTTCATGATCGTATCACAGTGACAATCTACGCGCATGAATGATTCTCCTTTCATTCTGCTTCCCGATCTTTTCCGGATCACCGGAACACTAAAGAGAAGGAAGCCAGAAATTTATGGTTCTTACTTCTGTGCAGCGACGATCTTTTCCAATATCAAATATTACACCGTTAAACTGCAGGTCGCCGGTGGCCGGCTGAAAGCGTGGGCTGTAGCCGGTGCGGAAACGCTCCAGAATGATCTCCTTTTCAACGCCCAAAACCGAATCCCGGGGGCCCGTCATGCCGGCATCCGTCAAATAACCGGTTCCACGAGGCAGAACTCTTGGGTCATTGGTCTGGATATGGGTGTGCGTCCCCACCAGCGCAGAGATGCGCCCATCCAGATGCCATCCCAGGGCCATTTTCTCGCTGGTTGCCTCGGCATGAAAATCCAGAAAGACCACCGCCTTCTCCGGCTTCCATTCCTCCAAAAGGCGGTCTGCCGTGGCAAAGGGGCAATCCACTGCCGGCATAAAGATCCTGCCCACCAGATTGCTGACAATCAGGCTTTCCTCTCCCAGTTGAAATTTCCGCCAGGGGGCACCAGGCCGGGAAGGATGAAAATTAGCCGGCCGGACCAGCCTGGGCTCATGATCGATAAAACGGTAAATATCCTTATTATCCCAAATATGATTGCCCATGGTGAAGCAATCCACACCGCCGGCCACCAGATCATCGAAGCTCTGCCTGTTGATCCCATTTCCATTGGTCACGTTCTCCCCATTGGCAATGGTAAAATCTATTTTTTCCTCATCCAAAATCCGGGGCAGCTCATTCAGTACCATTCTGCGCCCGGGAGAACCAACAATATCTCCAATAAACAATATGCGCATGCCTTACTCCGTTTCTTTAAAGCGAATCTGCTAGTATTATATCACCAAACCCCTGGTTTTGTGTTCAAAAAAGCACAACCGCAACCCCGTTGCGGCAGCTCACGGAACGGGGAAGGCAGGAGAAAAAAGCCGGAGCTAAGCAAACTTAGCTCCGGCTTCAGAGAGCAGAAATTATTTATAGGCAATTGCTTCGATTTCGATATTGACACCTTTGGGCAGATAAGCCACCTGCACGCAGCTGCGGGCCGGGAAGGGTGCGCTAAAATACTGCGCATACACTTCATTGATGGCAGCAAACTGGTTCATATCCGTAATAAATACAGTACATTTAATAACTTTATCTAGGGAGCTGCCTGCTGCTTCCAGAATAGCCTTCACATTTTCCAGGCTCTGGCGGGTCTGCTCAGAAATATCTTCACTAATCTTACCATCTGGCGTATAGGGGATCTGGCCGCTGGTAAAAACGAGATCACCAAAGGTCATGCCCTGAGAATAGGGACCGATAGCGGCAGGGGCTTTGTCCGTGCTGACTGCGAGTTTGTTCATTTTAGGATCTCCTTTTTAATAAAAATTCATAAAAGCGGAAGGGGCGGCATCAAAACGAGCCCACAACATAAAAACAGCCTTCAAAAGAAATCTTTCTTTCTGCCTTTATTTTAGCAAAAAGCTTTCCGGAATACAATCATTCAGAAAAGATTTATATATTTTTTGGCAGATTTCGGAAAGCAGACCTGGTATTTCTGGCCCAGAAATGGTAGAGTGCCAGGGAAGCAAGAACACCAATGCCCAGAATGGAAAACATGGCTCTGTACCCCACCGCCGTAACAAAAACGCCGCCCAGCAGGCCGCCCAGTGCCCAGCCAATATCATAGGAGCAAAGATAGGTAGAGGAAGCAGAGCCGCGCTCCTCTTTCGGGACGATGCGCACTGCCATCGTCTGAATGGCAGGCAGACTCAGGCCCAAAGCCCAGCCATAAAGCAAAGCAGAAGCATAAAGCATGAAGGGGATGCGTCCGAAAATGATGAGGAACAAGCCCACAATATACAGTGCAGAAGAAAGGTAGATCATGGGGCCTTCCCCCTTCCGATCTGCCAGCTGCCCGCTGAAAAGACGAGCCGTCCCCGTTCCTACGGCCTGCATCAGAAAATAGACTGCACCCACGCCCATATTCTCCTCAGCCGCAAAAAGGGCTACGAAAGAGGAGATTGCGCCGGCCGGGATCATAGCCAGGAAAAGCACAAGGGAGGCAGGAAGAGCATCCTTGTGGAAAATGGATGCCAAACGATGCCGCAGCGGGATCGATCCGGAGCGGCGCGGAACAGACTTCATATCTACCTTGATCTTCAGCTTTCTAAGGCAGAGAAGAGAGATAATGCCCAGCAGGGTGCAGCAGCAGAAAAGCGGGTGGAAGCCCATCTCCTCCATGACGACCTGCCCCATCGCCGGGGCAATGGCCATAGCCAGGGAATTCGTCAGACCAAACATCCCCATACCCTCTGCAAAGCGGGCCCGGGGAACGATATCGCAGGCATTTGTGCTGCAGGAGGTATTGGCAGCAGAAGTCATAAAACCGTGCAGCACACGAAAGAGGATCAGAGCCGGGATGGTGGCCATGAAATTATAGCCCAAGGTCACCAGAATAATACCGATGACCCCCACATAAAAGATCCCTTTCCTCCCCTTATGATCCAGGATCCAGCCGGCTACCGGCCGCATGACCATGGAAGCAATAGAATAAAGGGAGGCAGCCAGGCCAACGATGAATTCCGAACCACCCAACTCCTTCAAATAAAAAGGAAAGGTGGGAATCAGCATGTTTCCGCTGCTGAGAACAAAAAGATTTATGATAGCGATGGCAAAAAAATCTCTTGTCCACAGGGGAGCATCACCATGCTGCCGGTGATCCTGCCTGGGCTGCCTTGCCTCATGCTTTGTTTGGATATGCCATAGATGAGCCATTTTAAAATGCATTGACCTAGTGTCTCCATTTTGGAAAATACCGCAAAAAATACCGCCCGGCCAAAGCCGGACGAAAAAGCGGATCAAAGCCGCACAGCAAAGGAAAAAACTGTGCTTTTGCCTTGCTTATTTATCATACTCCTCTTCTTTTTTGCTGTCAATGCTATTCAAATAAAATAAAAAATTTTGTCAAAAAACAGCAAAGACCTTATGAATTTATTTCTGGATTCCCCAAAGACAGTGGAACAGCTGACAGCGAAATCGAATAAGGTGAATTTTTAAAGAAAGGAATTCTCCACTTTTCTTCAAACCGTCATCAAACAGCTTGTTGAACCACAGCTTCGCATTCGATTTTTTGATATCACGAACACTTCTCTGACCGAAAGGCTCTTTCCGCACAACTTATTCAAGGCAATCCTAAAATAGTCCAGATAAGCTTTATATTTAGCAGGTGTCCTTTCTCCTCGCTCCATTCTTTCAAACCATTATAAATAGCAGAAAGATCGTATTTTTATCAATGCTCATGTGATTCATCGGCAATTTTACCCATAAAGAAACCAGCCCATTTCCGAGCTGGTTCCCTTTTACATTATGCATAAATCAGTTCTCTGACCTTCCCGTATTTTCTCATGCTTTTCCCTGCATATTGGCAAAAAACGCTCTTTACCAATGGAGATCATCAGGCCTCAGCTGCTCGGAACAACTCTGCACGTGTGTCACCGAATTACAAATAGGTTCGGACATTCATCGCCATATGACCCATTATATACTGCAGAGTCTTGGATCTATGCCGGATTCCGCCATAGTGGAACAGAAAGCGTGTCTGCAGACATGAGGGGTTACTTTGGATAAAGATTTCCCTTTGGCGCGGTTTGTTGCTCCTTAATGCTTATATAGTTTTGCAATAATCAGACCCTCAGCAAGCACCAGCACAGACCCGGCGAACCATATCCAATCGCTGCTGCTTGAGCCTGCTTCGTCCATATCGTTCAGACCTGGGTTTCCGGACATCTGCATATCGCCCGGGAAGGATCGATTGTTGTTAGCCGAATCATCCGAAATTGTGCTTTCTGTTTCATCAGCGGATCGGCCGGGGGAGCTGCCGCCAAAGTCTCCCGAGATTTGAGATGGCACGCGGCCCTCAGGCATTTCTCCATTCTGCAGTGTATCCTCTGCTGTGAATGCAGAAGTTCCCTGTATATTCATGTCCGCGGTAAAAGTGCCTGCCTCCGCATTGAGCTTCGGAGAAGTGGTATTATCCGTTGCGCCACGGTCACCAAAGTTCCTGTTGTTATCATCTCTGTCCGGTGCACCGCCGCCGCCAAAGCTCCCACCCATCGAACCCATATCGGAAAGGGTAAGACCGGAAGCATCCACATAACTCATCTCGCTGGAGGTTTCTCCGGT
>JAUMYD010000099.1 GCA_030528765.1 Bacillota bacterium | reverse complement strand
AGAGGGAAAAAGATCCCGCACCTCGCTTAAGGCATCAAAGATATTATAACCGTGAATGGAACGCCCGGAACCCCGCAGCAGTTCTCCATCTCCACCGATCACAATCGTGGGATGATAATATCTTTCCTTCACTCTCCCGGCAATGATCCCGGCGATGCTTTCCGTGATCTGGGCAGAGTGCACCACAATGACCTTATCCTTTTCCAATCCCTTCTCTTCGATCTGCTCAAAAACGGCTGCAGTTCCGGACTCTGTCATTTTGCGGCGTTGCTGGTTCAATTCCAGCAGCATCGCAGCCAACTGCTCAGCCTCAGCAGGGGACTCACTCAAAAAAAGGCGAATGGCAATATCCACCTGCCCCATGCGCCCTGCCGCGTTTATGCAGGGTCCCAACACAAAGCCCACATGGTAAGTACTGATTTCTTCTGTATTTTCCAGCTCCGTTACCTGCAGCAAGGCACGCAGGCCACAATTCCGGCTTTTCAATATGGCAGGAAGCCCCTGCTTCACCAAGCAGCGATTTTCACCCTGCAGCTCCACGATATCACAGACACTGGCCAAGGCAGCCAGCGGAAGCAGATCCTGCTGCAATGCCTGCCAATCCCGGCCCAAGCTGGAAAACAGCAGCTGTGAAAAACGGTAGCAAAGCGCCGCAGCACAATAATATTTAAAAGGATATGCGCAATCCTGCCGCTTGGCATCCACTACAGCACAGGCCGCAGGAAGAATCTGCTCTCCTCTTTCATTCAAAGTTATATCGTGGTGATCAAAAACCACCACATCGATCCCCAGCGATTGTGCATACTCGATCTGTTCAAAGGCAGAGATCCCGTTATCGCAGGCCACGATAAGGCGAATACCCTGCTCTGCCAAATGGAAAATCGCCGCATTATTCAGGCCATAGCCTTCTCCGTCACGCTTTGGGATGTAATAAGCGGGGTTGGCACCAAGGGCCGAAAAGCAACGAAGCAAAATGACAGTGCTCATGATCCCATCTGCATCATAATCTCCGAAAACTACGAAGGCTTCCCCCTCCGCAAGGGCTTTCTGGATGCGGAGGATCGCCTTATCCATATCCGCAAAGAGCAGCGGGTCTGCCAATTCGCAATTCTCCGGGCAGAGAAAATTCTGAATATCCTCCGGCTCCTTATAGCCGCGGACAGCCAGAAGGCGCACCAAGACCGGATCAAATCCGGTTTGGTGCGCCAAAGCTTCAGTATTTGCAGATGTTTGTCTTAGCATCCACTTAGCCATTTTTCACCTGTAAATTGAATTCTTTGAAATGCTTATTTCTGGATTCTTTTACGGTTGCCCGCAAGATCCATTCGGATCCATTTACTGACTTCCAACAGGAGGTTACCAGCCAGGAAGCAGGAAGAGAAGAAACCTGCACAAAGGCCGATAATCATGGCAAGAACGAAATTCTTCGTGGTATCGCCGCCCAGAATGAAAAGGGCAAACAGCAGAATCAACACAGCTATGGTGGTGTTGATGCTTCTGGTCAGCGTTTCATTGATGCTGTTATTGACCAGAGCCGCGGGCTCCATGCGGCCTTTATAGGTCTGATTCTCACGAATACGGTCGTAAACAACGATGGTGTTATTGATCGAATAACCTATGGTCGTCAGCAGGGCAGCAATGAAGGCACTGTCCACTTCCACCCGCAGGATTGCAAACATGCTCAGCAGAACCAGAATATCATGGCCCAGCGCCATAATAGCAGTGAGTGCATAATTAAACTTAAAACGGATGGTGATGTAAAGCAGCATCAGAGCACCGGCAATGAGCAGCGCCAGCTGTGCATTGCGGAGCAACTCCTGACCGATCACGGGACCGATGCGGTCGCTGCGCTGAACGGTGACTTCCCCCAAAGCAGAAAGAGCATCCACCAGAGCCTGGCTGTCTTCCTCCTCCAGCTCCTCAGTTCGGATGGTGAAGTGATTGTCATCCGATTCATTTACCGCAGGGTTATGAGAAACATTTTCCGTAACGATAGCGCGAACATCAGCCAGATCTGCATCTGTATCAAAGGTGACCTCAAGGATGGAGCCACCGGTGAAATCCAGACCCAGATTCAGGCCGGAAAAGGCCATCAAAACCAAGCCGGGAACGATAAACAGCAAAGCGATGATATACCAAATCTTCTTTTTGCCAACAAAATCGAAATGAAATTCTTTATAAGAAAACATGCTCATCGGGTTCCCCTCCTCTACATTCCGTACAGCTTTTTGCTGCTCAGGAAGCTAACATCACTGGTCCAACGCAGCATATAGCGGGTGAAGGTGATTGCAGTAAACATAGACGCAACCAAACCGATGGCGAGAGTCAAAGCAAAACCCTTGATGGTGCCGCTGCCAAAGAAGTAGAGAACCAGCGCAGCGATCAAAGTAGTGATATTGCTGTCCAGAATAGTCCAGAGAGCCCGTTTAAAACCGGATTCAATGCTGGCCTTCAGAGATTTTCCATGATAAAGCTCTTCACGGATGCGCTCATAAATAATAATATTGGAGTCCACTGCCACGCCCACAGAAAGGATGAAACCGGCGATGGAGGTGAGGGTCAGAGTCGCATTGATGAAGAAGAGGGACCACATCAGAAGCAAAGCATAAACCAACAGAGAGCAGCATGCCCAGCCACCGGGCAGACGGTAATAAACCAGCATGAAGAGGAACAATACGACAAAACCGATTGCCGCTGCATTCAAGCTTTTAGAAAGGGAGTCAGCACCCAGAGTGGGGCCGACAGTAGATTTGGACATGATCTCCAGATCCACAGGCAGTGCGCCGCCGCGCAGCAGAGCAGCCAAATTGGAAGCTTCCTGGAAGGTTGCAAAGCCGCCTGAAATAGAAGCGGAGCCACCGGAGATGGGGCCGTTTACGATAGCAGACTGAATCTCTTCATCATCCAAATAAATGGAGATCAGCTGACCGGTAAAAGCAGCGGTAGCTTCAAAAAAGAGATCAGCACCTTCAGAATCGAATTCCAAAATGACCTGATTCTGCGTCATGGCGCTGGTAGCCATCTGGTCAATAATGGCATAAGCATCTTTCAGGTTGGCACCGGTCAAAATAACTTCGCCATTGGGATCACGAAATTCCAGCTTTGCGGTTTTACCGATCAGCTCAATGGCAGATTCGGGGTTATCCACACCAGCCAGCTCAACGATGATACGATCAGTACCTTCCACCTGAATGATGGGCTCACTGACACCCAGCTCATTCACTCGCTGATCCAGAACGCTGACCAGCTGAGACATATCCTCAGCGGTAAGGGTCTCGCCGTCATCAGGAACAGCCTGCAATACCACCTGCGCGCCACCCTGAAGGTCAAGGCCCAGGTTGATATTGTTTACCAACGGAGATACGGAGAGCACAGTTGCGGCAGCGATAACAATCAGCACAAGCAGCACCTTTACTCCACTACGTTTTTTCATTACAGCAACAACCTCCTCTACATTAAGAAAAGCAAACATACTTTATTATTATACTCTTCCACTCATAATGTGTCAAATACTTACAGCAACTTATTCTACAATATTTTAATTTTATTTTCAGGAGAATCCCAAAAAAAAGAATAGGCTCATATGAGCCTATTCTTTAATTTCGGGTTCGGGAACTTCACGCTGTGTATTGCGACCACCGATAGAGGTTTTCAGCAATTCGATCTCGCATTTCTCAGAAATACGAACCCACACAGTGTGTTCTTTGATTCTGGTAATGGAACCCAGAATCCCACCGGCAGTAAAAATCTCATCCCCTACAGACAGGGAGTTCATCAGAGCTGCCCTTTCCTGTTTCTGCTTTTTGTTGGGCCGCAGGAAGAGAAAATAGAACATCGCAGCGATTACTGCGATATAAATGACTGTAAAAAAGCCGGAACCACTGCCTGCTGGCGCACTTGCAAAAAAGAGCATTTTTTTACCACCTTAGAATTTAAATATCCGTAACCGAAGAAAACTTTGGCAGGGGCAGAAGGAATCGAACCCTCAACCAACGGATTTGGAGTCCGGTACTCTACCAATTGAGCTATACCCCTACAACGAAAGTTATTATAACAAACTACAGCAAAGAAAGTCAAGCCTTTTTCCTAAAATAAAAGAAAAAATTTCTGTATGCGTAATGGGTACAAAAAGCCGCAGAGGAAGCTTCCTTCTGCGGCTTCTCTTTCTACTCCTGTGCAGCCTGCCGTCGACAGATCAAGGGCTGGCTGCAATCAAGCTTCCCGGAATAGGGAATGCTTACCCGCTGCTTTGGATGCCGGGCCGCCTCCAGCGGCTGGCCTTCTTCATCATAAATCGCAGGGACCGGCAGCAAAAGGTTCCTACCATCCGGCAGGATCAGTTCCAAGTGGTCACCAGGCTGAAAATAATTTCTCTGCTCCAACCACAATCTTCCATCCTTACAATCATGCAGAATCGCCGCAAAATCCCAGACACGGCTGTTCTGGCTGGATTGATAGCGAAAATCCTTCTCACCCGGCTCCTGCAGGGCAAAATTTTCCGTATACTCCCGATGGCTGATTTTTTCCAGTTCTTCCCGCCAGGCCGGGCGAGCCCGGTATTCCTCCCCCTCCCGTAAGCAGCAATCCAAAGCCTGCCGATAAATACGCACTGTATTGGCCACATAATAGGCGCTTTTGTTTCGTCCCTCGATCTTCCAGGAGGAGAAAGCACCCCGCACCAATTCAGGCACTCGATCGATCAGACACAGATCCTTACTGTTCATGATATATGTGCCTTGGGCATCCTCAAAAACAGGCAGGTAAACGCCGGGGCGCGTCTCTTCCATCAGGGAATATTTCCAACGGCAGGGATGTGTACAATCCCCCTTATTGGCCGAGCGCTGGTTAAAATAGCAGCTCAGAAGGCAACGGCCCGAATAAGAAATGCAGATCGCCCCATGAACAAAAACCTCTGTTTCCAGGCCGCCCAGAGCAGATATCTCAGCCCCTTCCCGCAGGGAAAGCTCCCGCGCAAGGACGATGCGGGATGCGCCCTGCTCCTGCCAGAACCTGGCACTACGCCAGTTGGTATTATTGGCCTGGGTACTGATATGCAGAGGGATCTGCGGGCAGTGCTCCCGACAGACACTGAACACCCCCGGATCAGAGACGATCAATCCATCCGGATGAAGCTCTGCCAGGGTGCGAAGAAAATCGGGAAGGCGCCGGATCTCTTCGTTATCAGCAAAAATATTCACCGCAACGTAGAGCTTTTTCCCCATCGAGGCTGCAATTTGCCTGGCAGCAGCCAGCATATCCAAATCCATCCCGGAAACGGCCCGCAGGGAAAAATCCCCACCGCCCACATAAGCTGCATCTGCTCCGTAGATATAGGCAAAACGCAATTTTTCCAAATCACCGGCAGGGGCCAGGATCTCAATTTTCTTTTCTTTAATAGTCTCCATCATGGGGGGTCTGATGTTCCTGCAAAGTCGTGCTGAAACGATGGCTGCCATCTGTGCGAGCACGGAAATACAGGTATTCACTTTCTGTAGGATAAACAGCTGCCTTCAAAGAAGCCAAGCCCGGGGCAGCAATGGGCCCCGGAGGAAGGCCGGCGTTCTTGTAGCTGTTATAAGGGCTAACGATCTCCAGATCAGAATACAGCAGGGGATCCTTCGGCTCGCCCAGCAGGAATTGGATGGTCGCGCAGGACTCCAGAAGCATTCCGATCTCAAGGCGCTTATAGAATACGCCGGCGATCAAGGGACGATCCTCATCCACCCGGGCTTCCTTTTCTACAAGAGAAGCCATGGTCACAATCTCCAGCATGCTGTATTCAGAATCCTTGGTGGCTTCATCAAAACCATTTTCTGTCCAAACCATAACGAACTGATCCAGCAGCATATCAATGATCTGCTGCTCGGTAGAATCCAGTTCGATCATGTAAGTATTCGGGAAGAGAAAGCCTTCCAGACGGCTGGCAGGCTCCACAACCTCATTCGCATCCGGCAGAAAGCTGTATTTGCTGAAATCCCCGTTTCTGATGTAATCATAATATACATCACGGGAGCCCAGACCAGCTTCCACCAGCACCTGAATGGTTTCCTCCACGGTAAGGCCCTCCCGGATGGTAACGCGAACCTCACCACGGCTGCTATAACCGCCGATGATCAGCTTCTCACAAACAGCCTCCAAAGACCATTCCCCCGCAGGAAAGCTATAGGAACCGGCCTTGAACTGACTATCTACTTCTTTAAATCTGGCATAAAGAGAGAACACCTTCGCATTCTTGACCAGACCCTGCTCCTGCAAAATCGCGGCAATGGAAGAGCTGCCGCTACCCTCAGGGATGCTGAATTCGGCTACAGCATCCGTTTCTACAGGAGAAACAAGCATCTTTACGCCAAACACAGCTCCAACGGCCAACAGCACAAGGAGCAGGAAAAACACAAGCAAAAACTTTTTCATGGGAGAACCTCCTTTCGACATTCATTTTATTATACAATAGAATCCGGGACAAGGAAACAGCAATCCCCGAAAAAAATACAAAAAACCTGCCAGAAAACGACAGCCGCGAATAAAGTGGCTGCGGAAGCTGCAGGATACCCTGCCCTTCCTGTATCTGCACAATCACAGCCGCAGGCATCCTGTTCAGAGGCTGCTCTTAAAAGCCATTCAAGCCACAAAAACCTCCCTATGCCAAGCATAGGGAGGTTTGACTGTTCCAGAGTGGTCACTTATGAAGCGAAGCGCAAAAAAAGCTGAAATCTCACATGAAAGAAGGAATTACTCGCCGAATTCTTCCTCTACATAGCTCTCATAAGCATCGGCAACGCGTTCCCATTCTTCATCACTTTCGATATCAAAGAGAACCTCTTCCCCTTCATCATCCTGACCAAAACGCATTATAACAGCTTCATCCATGAATTCATCGCTCTGGGGAACGAGAACCGCGTATCTTTCATTATCAAGCTCCAAAAAAGCTTCCACGGCAAATTCATGCTCAACGCCATCTTCATCGTAGAAAGAAATCTCGTATGCAGCGATGACCTCA
>JAUMYD010000098.1 GCA_030528765.1 Bacillota bacterium | reverse complement strand
CTCGACAATAGAGAAATACAGCTCCCGCAGATAGGCAGACGCATCCACCCGCAGGACATCTCCGGGGTAGACACGCACGCTCAGCTGCCCCTGGGAAAAATCTCCGCATTGCTCCCCGTTGATCAGCAGAAAAGCCCTGGAAAGACTCACCTGCTCCTGGCTTTCGATGCGGATATTGCCAAAAAGTCCACGGTCCAGCTGACGGGAACTCAGTGCGGCGGCAAAAACTGCTTTCGGTGCTTCTTCCTCCCCTGAAAGCCCCAGAAAAATATTGAGCTGCGAAACGCCCAGAGCGAAAGCAGAGAGCAAAAACAAGAGGGAAAACAGCCTGCCCATGCCGCAGATCCATTTTATTGCCGTATATTTCTCTTCCCGCATAAAAGAGCCCCCGAAAAAACAGTTTCCTTTAGTCTTTCCGGTAAAAGAAGCTTTATACATCCATTGCCTCCCTGGCCCTCTGCCGGAACGCATCCAGTACATCCTGGGGAGAAAGGATGCTGATCCCCTTTCCCAGGCTGAAGACCCAGCCGTAGAATTGCGGGCTCATCTGCAGGCTGACGTTGATCCGAAAATGAGAATCCCCATCCTTCAGCAGCGGGATATCCTTCCCAAAACGATCCAGCACAACACCAACGAGCTGATTGGAAAAGCGAAGGCAGAGCTCTCTTTCTTCTCCGCCGAACATGGAAAAGAATTTCTTCGAATAGCAGGGAAGCTCCTCCGCCGGAAAAACATCCAGGCCCTGTCGGGCTGCATCCAAAAGCCGGATCCCCTCCATCTTCTCCACACGATAATGCTTCAGCTTTTCCTTTTCGCTTTCGTAAGCGATCAGATAGTATTTTTCCTCTTCCCAAAGCAACGCCAGGGGGCTGACCACATAGCATGCGCCGTTCCGCCGATAACACCTGCTTTTTTCCACGGTATAATCAAAATAGCGAAAGCTGATCTGAAGATCCTGATTGATGGCAGAATGAATGGAATCTACATTGTAATATACGCTCTCATTCATTGATTTGCTGCGGCCATTTACAAGGACTTGTCTGTTCAGCTCCCGAGCCTGATGCACGCTGGCCAGCTTCTCCAGCTTTTCCACAAGCTCACTGGTCTTCCTGCTGGTGATAAATTTGCTGGCGAGAACACTGTCCACCAGCAGTTTCAGCTCCGGCAGCTGGAAAGCCCGGTTGGCGATATAATACCCGCCTCCGGCGCCAGGGCTGTATTCCACATCCAGGCCAAAGCTGCGCAGGGCTTCCAGATCATCATAAATGCTTTTTCTCTCTGCCCGAAGCCCCAGGCGAGCCAGCTCTTCAATCAGCTGCGGCATAGAGAGCTTATGCTCCTCATCTGTCTGTTCCTGCAGAATTTTCATCAGATAAAGGATTTTCAGCTTTTGCCCGGCATTTTTCACTGCGCCCTCCCCCTCTTCTTTTCGCATGAATATCCTCAAAAAATTTCAACAAAACATGTGCCATATATCCGCAGAGAACTCCCAAAACCGCCCCAGCCAGTACATCTCCGGGGAAATGAACCTGCAGATAAATGCGGGAAAAGGAAATCAAAGCCGCAGTCAGCAGTGCCGCGATACCGGCCTTTGGCCTGCTGATATACAAAGCGGCAGCAAAAGCAAAGGAGGAGGCTGCATGGCCGGAGGGAAAAGAAAAATCTTTCGGAGCTGCGATCAAAAGCTCCATCTCCCGCAGAGAAAAAGGGCGCGGCCGCTGCAGCAGCGGCTTCAGAAGCAAATTGCAGAAAAGAAGGGAGAGCAGCAGAGCCAGGCCGCAAAGCAGGCCCAGGCACCGTGTAGGCTTATAAATAAGCAGGCCCAGCGTCAGCAGAATCCATAAAATACCCGCATTTCCCAGGCTGGTGAAAAAAAGCATCAGTGAATCCAGCCAAGGACTGCGCAGGCATTGCAGCATCTCCAGAATTTGAAAGCCAAACTCCATGTCTTCCTCCAGAATAAAAGCATTGTGCTGGAAAAGAAAAGGCAGCTTTTCCACCAAAAATGTCTCAAGCTAAGCAGAGCCCTTCTCCGCTTCCGGCAGCGGATCAGAGTAAAAAGCCCGGCGATTTGCGAAATAGGCCACGATCGTCTGCCGCAGACAGAAGCTGAGCCGGTGCGTAAAGCTTTCGGAATCCTGGAGAAAATCAAAGTGATCCACTGCCTTTTCCAGGGCAATACAGCAGCGCAGCAGCAATTCCAAGCGAAGAGAAGCGGGCTGCAGCCGACGAAGAACTGCTGCGACCATAGGCAGATAGGCACAGATCAGCGCTTCCCTCCCCGCTTCATCGCCCGCCTGCATCTGCAGGGCCCAGTGCTTTTCCTCCGCTCTGCTGAGGGGCTGCATTCCCCTGACCTTCTCAAAAAAATCTTCAGGGCTGATAAACAGCATAAGTCCCCCTTCCGTAAAAAAGCGCATAAAAGCTTTTCTATACCTATTATACCCCAACGCAAGGGGAAATCAATATGCGGCTGTGGGCTTTCACAAAAAGTGAAAAATATTTTCAGCTTCCCCTGCGAAAAACTGTTTTTCTACTGTATGATATTATACATAATAGTATTATATATATTTCTTTATGTTTTATATCTCTTTATAGCATATATGGTTTTAGATGCTCAAAATTATCATCCCCTTCTCCGAACCGCCCTGGGAAGCTACGAAAAAGAGGCTGGCTCCATGGAGCTGGGAATCAGCATTCCGCTGGAAAAATTTCTGAAAATGCCCCGTTCCCCTTACGGGATCGAGGAAACCCCCTGCTTTTGCTGGGAACTGAACTGCATTATGCTTCTGGGCCGCAAAAGTCTGCTGGCAATGAATTGTCAAAGCCATTATGCCCTTGTTCTTTATGATCTGCCTGCTGAAACAGGGGATTCCCTGCCAGAGCTCTTCCTGGAAGGAATGAAGCAGAGTATGCTCTCTGCCGGCTTTTCGAAAAAACATTTGCGAATATTTGGATCGGGCGGGGGACCGCCACCTCAGCAAAACACACGGACGCAGTATGGTAGCTTATCTCAATGCCGCAGCCGATTCTTTTCGCTTTTTGGAATATTATACGTACCCGGATCAAAGGGAACAGGCGATTCTGGACAGCTATGTAAACAATCGCCCCGGCTGCTGCCCCAGGTTTCCGCACTACCTGAACGCACTGGAGCGAATGAAAAGAATCCTGTACCCCCTAAAAATTCCTTTCTTCCGGCCTGCGGGCAGAGAAAGGAACAGAGAAGGGCAAAAACACAGGCAAAACCAGCTGGACAAAAGAGGAGAGAGGGACAAACGTCCGCACTCTCCTCTTTTCACT
Source organism: Bacillota bacterium (assembly GCA_030528765.1). Lineage (GTDB taxonomy): Bacteria > Bacillota > Dehalobacteriia > UBA4068 > UBA4068 > RGIG3155. The sequence goes on along the minus strand of JAUMYD010000098.1, from coordinate 3,745 downwards.
ATACACATAAGTGCTTCAGAAGCCGGCCTGCTCTGCCTTCACTATTTCTTTTTGCAGCTTAAGAATAATGCGCTTTTCCAGGCGGGAGATATAGGATTGAGAGATCCCCAAAAGCTCCGCGACCTCTTTCTGGGTGCGCTCCTCCTGCCCGAAAAGACCGAAGCGGCTCTGCATGATGATCTTTTCCCTGGGGCTCAGCTTTGCCATGGCAGCGAAAAGAGAGCGACGGTCCAGATCCTCTTCGATAGATTTGAAAATAACATCGTTATCCGTCCCCAGAATATCGGAGAGCAGCAGCTCATTGCCATCCCAATCGATATTCAGAGGCTCATCCAGGCTGACCTCCGAGCGGGTTTTGTTATTGCGGCGCAGGTGCATCAAGATCTCATTTTCGATACAGCGGGAAGCATAGGTCGCCAGTTTGATTTTCTTTTCCGTATCAAAGGTATTCACTGCCTTGATCAGTCCTATGGTACCTATGCTGATCAGATCCTCCATACCCACGCCGGTATTCTCAAATTTCCGGGCAATGTATACCACCAGCCGCAGATTGTGTTCGATCAGGCTTTGCCTGGCTTCCAACTCCTGCCCAGCCATACGCTCCAGAAGGCAGCGTTCCTCCTCAGGGGAGAGAGGTGGCGGAAGAACATCGTTCCCACCAATATAATCTATCCTCTGCCCCCTGCTTTGCCCGGGCAAACGGGAGCAAAGCTGCAAAAAGAATATGTACATTCGATTCAGATAATCACTCATGCGCTGACCTCCCTGATCTGTTCCGCTGCTGCCAGTACTTCCGGATTCAATACTGCCCGATAGATCTGCCCCTCACAAAAGTCTCTCCCGGCAATGCAGACAACCGCCTGTGCAAGATGGCTGCGACCGGCTTCCGTAATCAGCAGCCGATCAGCCCGAAAGCCGGGGAGCATCCCATATTTTCGGCCCACGCTGGAAAAAGGCACCAGACGGAGCCTTTGTTTCCAGCCACCCCCAAGGCTGCTGCTTTCCATTTCCTTCAGCAGTTCAATGGCATCCTCCCCGCAGCGGGCATATAAGCTACGGAGCTTTTCCGGAAAAAGCGGACATAGGGACTGGTAATCTGCCACCAACACAGGCAGGCCACTGATAGGCTCCCGCAAATCGTTCCCTGTGTCGATCAAGGCAGGAAAACGACAGCTTCTGTCTGCCACCCAGACCTCCACCATGGTATGAAAATCTTCCCGTTTCCATTTGCTGCGAAGGATCGCCACCCCCTTTCGCGCCAGGAGAAGGGCCACTGCCACAGCAAAAAGCAAAGCCCCTGCACCCATCCTCTGCGGAAGCCCGATCCGATACCCCTGCTCCTGCAGGAAATAGCCGCCTGCCAAAGCAGAACCGGCCATGGCAAAGGCCATCAGGTAAAAGCCACAGAGCAGCTTCAAAAAGGATCGGCCGCCCCGATACCCAAAGGCAAGCAAAGCCAGGCCAGCCCCGGAACCAGCATGGCCGTTCCATAGACTGCGCCAAGGAAAGATGCAGCCAGCAATCGCCGCATCCGCATCTCCCTGCGCAAAAAACGTCCCGTTGCCCAAAACAGAAAAAAATCCAAGAAAAAATTCAAAGCCAATAAAACATCTGCGTATACTGTGTAAACGCCCATTTCCGGCTCCTTTTCGCGCAGCAATCAATAAAACAAGCGCCCAGGTGTTTTTCTTTCCCGGCAGCAGGAAAGCTACCCTGCTTCAGAATATGCACCGAAGGGACAACTTAGTACAGCCAGTAGCTATTATACAACAAAGCCGGTGCGAACAAAGTCGCAACCGGCTTTTGACAATACTTTCAAAGCTCTTTCTTCTGCGAATAAAAAGTAGCTTCCTTCTGTCCCGGCTATACCGGACGATCCTCTGCGCAGGCCCCTTCCGGCAGCGCAGAACTTCCATCCCGGCTGCACAACTCTGCCCTTCCCAGAGCAGCCTGCTCCTCTGCAGCATAAACAATATTGGGGATATCGGATTGTCCATAGGGCTGCTGCCTTTCGATGCGCTCCCGGGATGCCTCTTCCTCTCGGGATCTTCGTTTTCTGGAAGAGAAGATCCCACCCAGGCGACCGCTTTCTTCTGCAGAAAGCCCGCTCCAGCCCTCTTCCCTCAGCTTATCCCAGAGCCCCAGCTCCTTTGCGATCTCCTGCTTCATATCTTCCCATTCTTCCGGGCGTTTTTTCATCCGGCTTTTCCGGGAACGTTTTACGCCATCCATAAAAATCACCTCGGAAACAGTGTTTCCGAGGTGCAGGATATTATACATTTTAAAGACTTAGAGGGGACGATCCAGAAAGACCTGGCTATCCAGCTCCTGCCAGCGCAGAGTGCCGCCGCTCAGGTCGGTCAGAGCATCCGTGATCGCCCGAATCTGGGCTTTCTCAATATTGCAGATGAAGCAGACATGCTCAGCATAGACCTTATCCGCTACGGGCAGGCCCTGCTGCGCCAGATAGGACTCCACCTTTCCCAGCAGGCCGTAATCAAAGGTGAACATCACTTGGCAGGCGGGCAGGCGCATGATGCGCTGTGCCGCACCGATGGCCAGCACCGCACTTTTGCTGTAGGCGCGGGTCAGGCCGCCGCTGCCCAGCAGGATACCGCCGAAATAGCGGGTCACCACGATGATGGTATTGTGCAGATCCGCACGCTTGATGGCCTCCAGGATGGGGCGCCCGGCTGTACCGGCAGGCTCGCCCGCGTCCGCGCTGCGCTGGAACTGATCCTGTTCCCCCACCTGCCAGGCGTAGCAGTTGTGGGTGGCGCTTTTGTGCTCATTCCGGATGCGTGCCAGGAAATCAAAGGCTTCTTCTTCTGTGGATGCCGGGGCGATATGGCCGATGAAGCGGGATTTCTTTTCCACAAATTCCGCGCAGGCATAATCCGCCACGGTGATCAGGGCCGGGGCGCACATCAGCACAGCTCCGGGAAGCCCTGCTGGCGCAAAGCTTCATATAACACGATGGCCACGGAATTGGCCAGGTTCAGGGAGCGGATATTGGGGCGCATGGGGATGCGGATGCAGCTTTCCGGGTTGGCTTCCAGCAGCTCCAGGGGGAGGCCGGCAGTCTCTTTCCCAAAGACCAGGAAATCATCGGGGCCGTAGCTGACCTCTGTATAGCTTTTTTTCGCCTTTGTGCTGGCGAAGAAGAAGCGGCCCTCAGGATGGGCGGCCTGCACCTCCGCGAAGCTGTCATAATAATGCAGATCCAGATACTGCCAATAATCCAGCCCGGCCCGCTTCAGATGCTTGTCATCCGTGGAAAAGCCCAGCGGCCGCACCAGATGCAGGCTGGAACCGGTGACGGAGCAGGTGCGGGAGATATTGCCGGTGTTATTGGGGATCTCCGGCTCCACCAGAACGATATGCATGAGACACCTCTTCTGATCGAAAATAGGCCTGGGGCCTGTGCCTCTTTATGATAGCATTCCGAAGAAAATAATTCAAGTGCAGCCAAAAGCTATTGACAATTTTCTCCGGGTAAGCTAAAATAGAATAGCTTTCGGGGTGTGGCTCAGCTTGGTAGAGCGCTGCGTTCGGGACGCAGAGGCCGAAGGTTCAAATCCTTTCACCCCGACCAATCGGAGTATCCTTATAGGATGCTCCGATTTTCTTTTATCTATCTTCGTCCTTAGGACGAACTTATACCTCGGGGCCGATGTTCTTTTTATCGTTTGCCAATGTCAAACCTCCTTTTCGTGAAATGAAAAAAGCCAGCCCGATGGCTGGC
>JAUMYD010000225.1 GCA_030528765.1 Bacillota bacterium | reverse complement strand
AGGCTCTCGAACAGCAGGTACATTCCAGTTTTCCTCGGGCGACCACTCCGCCATACTGCGAATCAGCTTTCCAATGACTGCATTGGTAACATGAACTTTAGACTGCTGAATTCCTCTGGGCTTGGAGAAGGGGACTGCGTTCTTATCACTTTCCTTGCAGGGGCGGATGGCAAACTGCTGCTCTCTGGGCAAGACCAGGAACTGCACATATGCCGCATAGTCAAGCTCTGCCGCAGTCTGGGGATTAAATTTGATGGTATTGCCTTTGATATTGGCAACTGAGTCGGAATGGGTGTCAAGCAGCTCTATAACGGTGAAATTCTTTAACATGGTATTACTCCTTATCTTTAATAAAAATATTGTCCTGCTCCATATCAGCAGGGGAGGGCATCTGCCTTTCCAGCATCTGCGCGTAAATGATGTCCAGCTGATCTATGCGCCAACCGGGATCGAGCATAAAATATCCGGACAGCGGACCTTTGGCTACCGAGCGCAGCATGAAGCCACATTTGGCCCTTTTTTGATAACGCCGTTCCTGCCTTATCTGCTGCGCCAGCAGCCAATCTTCCTTTTCTACGATTGGCACATGGTGCCCTTCTATAAAGTACTGCTTCTCAAGTCCTTTATTTTTTACGCTCTTATGGGTAAAGAAATCAATTGTCACTGTCTTCTGGCACAGGGCATCTCCGCAGTATTTTTCATTGCGGAGTATGTTCAGTACACTGCCGGAACCCCAGACAGCTTTACCCTTTACCGTGGGAATATGGTTTTGGGTCAGTATTTTCGCTATGTCCGTGGAGGAAAAGCCCTCCAGATAGAGGGTGTATATGCTGCGCACAACATCCGCTTCTTCCTCGATTATCACCCAGTTTTTATCGGCATCTGTCCCATAACCAAGGAGAGCCCAGTTTGGGTATATCCCCAAGCCCTGAGCTCTCCTTCGACGAAATGACCATTTTAAACTGTTTGACTTTTGCTCGGACTCGCTCTGTGCCACAAGGCTCAGCACCGTGATTACCATATCGCTGCTCTTGTCCAAAGTATTCAGCTTCTCCGCCTCAAAATATATGCCCACGGGCGGATCAAGCCTGCGGAGCATATAAATGTAATTGAGGCTGTCCAGAACATTTCTGGCAAATCGGCTGACCTGTTTTGTGATAATGAGATCTATTTCCCCGGCCTTGCACTTTTCTATCATGGCCAGAAACTGCTCCCGGTGCAATGTGGAGGTGCCTGAAATCCCTTCATCCGCAAATATCCCGGCAAACTCCCATTCCGGATTTTCCCGGATCATCTTGGTATAGTTCTGCACCTGCAGCTCATAGCTGCTGGCCTGAGTATCCTCATCGGTGCTGACACGGCAGTAAGCGCAGACCCGGAGCTTCTTTTTATCTTCCTCCGGTGCTATATCCTTGAGGGCGGGGATTATCTGAACCGCCTTTGTGGGGCCGTTGGCATAAACGTTCCGGATAGCGTCCTTTGTGGCGTTCCTTTTTTCTTCACTCCGCCCACGCTGGCGGAGTGCTTTTCTCTCTGTAATTTTCATCGGATCACCCCCCTCTGCTGCATGATTATAGCAGGGGAGAGAACCACGGCTACCGCAGCTTCCGTTCCGGCGATCCGTATTATAGCAGAAGGATGGGAGATATGCAGCTGCCAAATCTATAATTAAAACGGTCTCTTCCCCACGCTGACGGTCTTGAT
>JAUMYD010000008.1 GCA_030528765.1 Bacillota bacterium | reverse complement strand
GTTATAATGTTCCCATTGTAAATTTTGCAACAAAGAGGTAGTCTATATGATCGAAAATAATTATCCGGACCCCATGCTGGGGAAGAATCCCCCTTCTTCTGTCGGAGAATGGCAGATTATGCCTGCCATGCCGCTGAGGGGAATGGCGGTCTACCCTTATATGATGAGCCAGCTGGATGTTGGCCGTGATATTTCCATCAACGCCGTGGATGAGGCGATGCGTGACGGAAGCAACCTGATCTTCCTGGCAATGCAGAAGGACAGCAGCATCGATGAACCAGAGCTGGAGGATATCCACAGAATCGGTACTGTCTGCAAGATCTGCCAGATCCTGAAACTTCCCGGCGGCACAGTGCGCCTGATGGTGGAAGGACAATACCGGGCCTGTCTGCTGGGGGCCCTGCAGGAACGCCCCTATTTCCTGGCAAAAATCTCCCCCTACCCCGATGAGCAGGATTGCAGCCCCGCAGAGCTGGAGGCCTATCGCCGCATCATGTGGGAGCGGTTCGAGAACTACGCCCAGGAATCCCGGCGCATTTCTCCGGAGCTGCTGGCCGGCCTTTCTACCGTGGAAGACGGTGCCCAGCTGGTGAACCTCATCGCGGGGCAGCTGAATCTTTCCATGGAACAGCGGCAGATGATGCTGGAGATCCTTTCCCTGCGGCAGCGGATAGAGAAGCTGCTGGATATTCTGGATTGGGAAATGGAAGTTTCGGAAATGGAACGCAGCATTGCCAACCGGACCCGCCAGCAGATGGAAAAAAGCCAGCGGGATTATTACCTGCGGGAGCAGATCAAAGCCATTCAGGTGGAGCTGGGCGAAGAAGGAGAACGGGCGGAGGAAGTGGCCGAATACCGGGCCAAAGCCGAAGCGGCTGAGCTCCCCCCCCATGCGCTGGAACGCTTCAATCAGGAGCTGAAGCGCCTTGAAAAAACACCGGCTCAGATGGCGGAAGCCAATGTGCTCGCCAATTATCTGGATCTGCTGCTGGCAATGCCCTGGAACAAAACCTGCGAAGAAAATCAGGATATACATAAAGCACAGCGCATTCTGGATGCGGATCATTACGGCCTGGAAAAGCCCAAGGAACGAATTCTGGAATACCTGGCCAGCTGCCAGCTGAAAAAAGGAATGAAAGGCCCCATCCTCTGTCTGGTGGGCCCCCCCGGCGTGGGCAAAACCTCTCTGGGCCGTTCCATTGCCAGGGCCACCGGCCGGGAATTTGTCCGTATGAGCTTGGGCGGCGTGCGGGATGAGGCCGAAATTCGCGGACATCGCCGCACCTATATCGGCTCCATGCCGGGACGCATTCTTCAATGCATCAAGGAAGTAGGCTGCAATAACCCTCTCTTCCTTCTGGATGAGGTGGATAAAATGGCCAGCGATTGGAAAGGCGATCCCACCAGCGCCCTGCTGGAGGCTCTGGATCCGGAGCAGAACAGCAGCTTCTCCGATCACTATCTGGAAATCCCCTATGATCTCTCTCAGGTCATGTTTATCACCACCGCCAATTACCGCAACAATATCCCTGCTCCCCTGCAGGACAGAATGGAGATCATCGATGTTTCCAGCTACACAGAAGTGGAAAAGCTGAATATCGCCAGAAAGCATCTGGTCCCCAAGCAGATCTCAGCCCATGGCATAGAAAAAGGCCAGCTGAAAATCGGCAGCCCGGCCCTGAAAAAGCTGATCCGGGACTATACCCGGGAAGCCGGTGTCCGCGAGCTGGAGCGGCGCCTCGGTAAGATCTGCCGCGTGGCAGCCCGGGACATCGTGGGCGGGGATGCAGGCCCCTTTTCCGTTACCCCCGGGAACCTGGAGCGCTACCTGGGGCGCCCGAAGTATCGGGATGATAAGCTTCTGCGGGAAGCCCAGGTAGGCGTTGCCATTGGCCTGGCCTGGACCGCAGTGGGAGGCGAGATCCTGCAGGTGGAAGCCCAGACCATCCCCGGTAAGGGTAAATTCACCATCACCGGCCAGTTGGGCGAAGTAATGGTGGAAAGCGTGAAGGCTGCCTACACTTATCTGCGGACAGTAGGCCCCCAATATAACATCGAAGATAATGTAGAAGAAAAAACCGACATCCATGTGCATGTGCCGGAAGGTGCAGTGCCCAAGGACGGCCCCAGCGCCGGTGTGACCATCACCACAGCCCTGGCCTCCCAGTTTTCCGGACGGCCGGTCCGCGCAGACGTGGCCATGACCGGGGAGATCAGCCTCCACGGGCGTGTACTGGCAGTGGGCGGCATCAAGGAAAAGCTGCTGGCCGCCTATCGCAACGGCATCACCGAGATCATCCTGCCAAAGGCCTGCGAGCGGGATCTGGAAGACCTGCCTGCGGATGTGCGGGAAAAGATGCAGTTCCATCTGGTAGAGCATCTCAGCCAGGTGCTGGAGCTGGCTCTGGTAAAGTAAGCTTTGCGAACATAAACTCCCCGTCTAATCAACGGGGAGTTTTCGTCTCTGCAAAAATCTGATAATCATCTCTCGAAAAGTCTACTCCGTCATATCTCTTCGAAAAAACCTTGTTTTCTGTTCTGCGATATGCTAAAATGATATTGATATATTTTTCCTGTTCTAAACATTTCTAATCAAAAAGGAAAGGCTGGCGATCTTCATGGGAAACATGAATGACGAACTGAAAATCAAAGAATTGCTGCAAAAAGATGCAGAAACTGTTGCGATCAGAAAAAAACGTGCTGAAGCCCTGAAAAAGGTGGAATTCTCCCCCATCGAAGCGCAGATCGCTTTCATCAAAGAACTGGTCAAGGATGAAGCGGAAGCAGCAAAATTCCTGAAAGCGCCGAAGGAATATGCCCTGGAACATAACATTCGCCTCGCTCCTGAAACTGTTGAGGAACTGCTTGATTCCGTCATCTTCAACGAGGACATCACCGATCCGCTCAAGGATCAGCTGGGTGCCAATGGCTTAAAAGACCTGGTGGATCTGCGGCAGATGGCCAGCGGTAACAACGCTCTCGTTAGTGCTTCCAGTGTTATGGCCGGTGCAGCAGTCGTAGCAGCAGTGGCAGCAGTGGCAACAGCGGTTATTTCCGCGACCCGCTCGACTAAGCCTTCCGATCTCTCTTCCATCCGGGATCTGCGCGGCTCGACCATCCGTTTACCCAAGGGAACTTCCTTCATCCAGAGAGATCCCATCCGCAAAATCAGAAAATAAGATCGTTCTTCTTCCGGGGTTCCTGCTGATACAGGAACCCCATCGTTTAGAAGCAGCCCGACAATACATTTCATAAGGGTGACAGAATCATGAATGAATGCCTATCAGAAAATCAAAAGCTTCTGCGCTATGCCCTGCTCCTGAACATGCCGCTGCACTACAACGGCCTGGTTATGGAGAACACGAACCGCTGCAATGCCCGCTGCGCCATCTGCTACCAATCCGCAGGGGGCCAGGAAAACAATACCCGGCTGGATCTGGAAACGGCAAAAACCTGCATCCGGGAGGCGGCGGAGATCGATTGCATTGAGCCTCGCTTCCACCTGGCCGGCGGGGAAGCTTTTTTATACCCGGAGGATTGCTTTGCACTCTTCCAAACGGCAAAGGAAGCCGGCTATACAATGATCACCGCAACCACCAACGGCTTTTGGGGCAAAGACCTGCAGAAGGCCCGGCAGACCTGTCAGCGGCTGCGGGAATGTGGGCTCACCTCCATGGAGCTTTCCTGGGATCACTGGCACAGCGAATTCATCCCCGCCGCTGCCATGGACAACTGCCTGCTGGCCTGCAGGGAATATGAGATCGGCACGAACCTGCGCCTGCTCACCACCAAAAGCCATGATATGGAGGAAGCCCTCTCCAGGCTGAACCCGGAAGCGCTGCGTGCAGCGGATAAAATCACCAGCGCACCGGTTTTCGCCACGGGCAGAGCAGCGCAGATCCTGCCCAGGGAGGATTTCTATCACTCCCGGGTGGGGCTGGATGACAACTGCCACTCCACGCTGAACCTCACGGTAAATAGCTTCGGGGAGGTTTTCCCCTGCTGCGCCGGTATGGATACCTGCCGGGATTGCGCCGGCGGAAACATCTACCAGCAGCCCATCTCCCACATCGTGGAGAGCATGAATGCCGACCCGCTTCTGCGGCAGCTGGTCTTTTTGGGTGTGAAATCCTTCCTCCCCCTGCTGCGCGCCAATGGCTGTGAGATCGACGAAGAAAAAAGCTTCTCCATCTGCCAGCTGTGCAGCAGCATTTTTTCAAACCCGGAATATCTCGCCATCATTCAAAACGAATTCAACAAAAAGCGGCAATCCGCGCTGGAAAAGGCGGTTGCCCGCCTGGAAGCCAAATTTTTAGTGCAGGAGAAACGGAACGATGCTTGATCAAAAAGCACAGCTCATCAGCAATTTTCAATCTATCATGCTTTTTTTGGAACCAGACGAAGCAGGCAGCGATTTTTCCCTTCCCGGGGAAAGCATCTGCGATTGGCTGCGTCGGTATGAGCAATGGTTTGACCAAAACTGCGGCCTGAGTGAAAAAAAACGCGGTCTCCTTCTCTATGGGCGGAACATCAGCATTAGCGGCACCGGCCTCCTGCAGCGGAAGGCGGCTCTGAAAAATCTGCTCCGTAAGCTCACGGAAATGAACCAATCCATCTCTTTGCACCTGAATTTCCGGGAAATTTATGAGGATTTTTCCTTCCTGGAGGAGATCTGCGGAGAAAGCGGCATTGGCTCTCTGGGACTCAGTGTCGATAACAAGCTACTCTCTCTGCCGGAGGAGGAGATGGAGGCTTTTCTGCAAAAGCTCCGCGGCCTGCGCCGTTCTTTGATTCTATTCGGCAGCATGGATGAGCTGCGGCGGCTAAAGCTTTTTTCCTCCCCAGCCCTGAACAGCACGGATTTGAGCGTATCCCTCTACCCGGAGGAAGATGCAGAAGCCCCCAGTGTTTTCGTCCGCCCCTGTGCCAACCGCCTGCTGCTTTGCATCGCGCCGGATGGAAAGCTCTACCCCTGCCTTGGCCTGATAGGCTTTGAGAAATTTGCGCTGGGCTCCATCTATGATCCGGACGAAGAAAATCTGCTCCCGCTGGAAAAACACCCCCTGGATCTGCTTCGGCTCAGGGCAGAAGGCCCCTGCCTGCTCCATGAGGATGTGATCGACAGCAGCACCACCCTTCCCTGGATGTGCAAGCTGCACAGAGGAGAATTGCTGGAATATGATGAACTCCAATAAACCCCTTCTCCAGCAGCTGCGGATTCTCTTTCCCGAAGAGCAGCAGCTCTGGCAGAGAATTCCTTCCACACGAAATATTCTCTACAAGGTGCGCCTGAAGGAGGGCAGTCGGATCGTAAAGCTTTACCCGGAGGAGCGAAAAAGCAAGATGCTGGCAGAATATGGCTCCATCTCCTGCAGCGCCTTCCCGCTGAAGGCATACCCCTGCCCGAAGCAGGATTGCTTCCAAAAGGGAGAAAAGCGCTTTTACGCCAGGATCTACAGCTTTCTGAAAGGGAAGCCGATCCCCGAGACGGCAGAGGGCTTCTTTCAGCTGGGGAAAGCCATTGGCAGCCTGCACAAATTCTGGGCAGAACAAAAAAAACCCGATTGGCTGCCAAGCATCGGCCCGGAAGAGCTGATCACACGGCCTTTGGAGCAGCTGACTGCGGTGGTGAAGGAAGAGGAGCTGGAACTCCCCCGCTGCTATGCAGAGCAGGTCAGGGAGCTCCTGCAGGCCTACCGGAAGCCGGAATTTTTTGGTTTCTGCCATGGAGATACCCACAGCCAGAATGCCCTCCTGCTGCCGGAGGGCAGAGCAGCACTTTTTGATTTCGAGGATGCCTGCTGGCAATGGCCCGCCTACGACCTGGCCACCGCCATTTGGGGGACCTTCCGCTTTGACGGCAGCCCCGTGCTTTGGAATCCCCTGATCGAAGGCTATGAGACTGAGCTTCCTCTGGATGATATACAGGGCAGCCTGCTCCCCTACCTGCTCTTTGCCCGACACCTGTGGTGGCTGGGTCTTTATGCGGAAAACTGGGAGAGCTGGCAGCTGGGAAAAGGAAACGAGAATTTCTTTTCCACCGGGCTTTCGCTGCTGCAGTCCATCGCGGAGGAATCCTGCGGCCTAGAGGCACGGAAAAGGCATTCCTTATAATCGAATTTGTATATAAAAAGACCTGGGAGCTGTTGAAATGCTCCCAGGTCTTTTCTGTATCTTTCAGCAAAAGCAGATTAGCGGCTCAGCTGAACGACCTTACCTTCTGCATCCACAGCCAGGGTGATATGGGTCTCATCAGCCGCATCTTCGATCTTCTCACCGGCGCGGGTGTAGTAAATATCCAGCGTGGCGCGGCCTTCCTTCAGGCCATAAACGGCAAGACGGAAGTCGCTGGGCGCGCCCAGAAGGCCTTCACCCTCCGGCTGGGCTTCATAACCCAGCACATCCACGCGGATGGTCTCTTCATCATATTTTTCCAGATTCCAGGAGTAGCCGGTGCTGGGGTTACCGGGCAGGGAGATGACCAAAGGCAGATTCTCGCAGCTGGGAGCCAGCTTATGCAGGATGGTAGCTGCTTCGGCACGGGTCAGCATGTTTGCCGGGCGGAAGCTGCCATCCGGGAAACCGCTCATAAGAGAGGTATTCTGCATCATCTGTACTGCGGAAACAGCAGCAGCGCTGATCTGGGACTGATCCTCAAACTCCCGGGGGATATTCAGGGTGGCGGGTATATTCACCACAGCATTAAGGATGAAATTCTGCAGGGCCAGTGCGGCATCCTGACGGCTGAAACCCTGGCTCAGATCGCTGCCTTCCGGAAAGAGCTCCATAGAAAAGGCCCAGTTTGCAACTGCTTCAGCATCTGCCTCTGTGCTGCCATTGGCCAGCTTCCAAAGAGCAGTGGCAAAATCATTTTTACTGATGATGGTGCCGGGACCGTAAAGATCGGAAGAAATACCGGGAAGGATCTGTGTTTCAGAAAGCTCCTGCACAGCCTCGGCATACCAGGAATTTTCAACAACATCCGTATAAGCGGCATTACCCGCGGCCAGGGCAGAGCTCATCAGGCAGGGGAGAACAGCGGCAGTAGCAAAGACACGAACCAAAAATTTTTTCATAAAAAAACATTCCTCCAAAATTTTTACTTATTTTTTGTGTTTTTAAGCTTATTTTTTTCTTTCTAATCCTTTGATGCAGAAAACTATTCTTTTGTTCCCCATTTCTTTAAAAAATCTTTGATTTTTGCAGAAACCCGTTCCTCCTCCACCAAAAAGCTGAAACCATGGCCGGCGCCTTCCACCAAAACCAGCTCCTTCGGGGCTGCACAGGCATCGTAGCAGCTTTGGCTCATATGGGCGGGAACAAAGTGATCTGCCAATCCATGAACGAAAAGCACCGGGATCTGATTCTGGGAAAGTGCCTCCGGGCAGCTGCAATCCCGGAAGCCAAAGCCGGCAATGCAGCGGCAAAGCAGATCTGCAAGCTCAAGGATGGGGTGGGCCGGCAGATGAAAGTGCCGGGTGAGCACATGGCTGAACTGCTCCCAGGCAGAGGTGAAGCCGCAATCCGCCACCAGGCCCCGCACAGAGCCGGGAAGCTCCAGGCTGCTGGCCATCATAACAGAGGATGCGCCCATGGAGATGCCGCTGAAAAAAAGATCATGCTCCTCTCCGAATCGCTCTGCCATATAACGGGCCCAGCCCTGGCAATCGTAGCGCTCCTTCACGCCGAAGCAGGTGAAGCAGCCCTGGCTTTCTCCGTGGGCACGCTGAAAGATGTTTAATATGTTATAGCCCAGCTCATGATAAAAGCGATAGGCGCAGCTGAAATCATCATAGCCATTGCTGTGCCAGCCATGCACCAGAATGATGCTGCCCTTTGGCTCCGGGAGCTCCGCAGGGAGGAAAAGCCCCACCAGCCGCAGGCCGTCATAGCTTTTAATGCAGATCCGCTCTGTTTGCTGCTGCCGCATCCAGGCAGAGCCCTCCCGGATCCGCTGAACCCATTTTTCCTCTGCCCAGGAAGGGGCTCCTTCCCGCAGGAAGCGGCGTGGCCAACGGAAGATCCCAATATAAAGCAAGGCAAAAAGGAACAGCAAAAGCAGCAAAAGTAAGGCCAGAACAAGCCAAAGAATCCACATCTTTACTTCCTCCTTTTCGCACAAAGCCTGTTCTTTTATTTTGCTGCAAAATAATCCACCACAGCCTTCAGGCAGGGGTTCAGATCCGGATCGGTGGACCAGTATTCCTCCCTGGTCAGATCATCCGACAGGGGGACCTCCACATCTACAGGGTAGCCCACCTCATGGAGATCATAATCATTCGGGGTATAATAATGGCTGCGGGTATAGCGCAGGCCCGCACCGGAAGGCAGTGTCGCCAGTGCCTGGGTAATACCCTTCCCGAAGGTGGTGGAACCGATCAAAACCGCGCCGGCCTGCTCCTTCAGGGCAGCTGCCAGCACCTCAGAGGCAGAAGCAGTGTATTCATTCACCAGGATCACCAGCTCTACCTCCTCCAGCTGGCCTTCCATGGATTCATATTCTGCCATCCCCTGAATAGTCTTTTCCTTCAGGATCACCTTTCCCGGGGGCAAGAAGAAATTTGCGATATACATGGCCGCATCCAGCGCGCCCCCGCCATTGCTGCGCAGATCCAGAATCAGTGTGCGCAAAACGCGGCTTTCCCGCAGCTCCGAATAAACCTCCAGGAATTCTCTGGGGGTCTGCTCATTAAAATCATAAATATAGATGTAGCCGGTATTGGGATGCTCCTCAAAGAGCTCTCCCTCCACCGAATCAGCAATGATCTCCTCCCGGACGATGCTGACCGTATATTCTTCCCCATCCGGGTGGCGCAACTCCAGAACAACAGTGGTGCCGATCTCCCCGCGTACCTTTCTCACACCCAGGGAAACATCATAGCCCAGCAGGCTGTGCCCGTCTGCGGAGAGGACGATATCCCCCACGCTGATCTCCGTTTCCTTAGCCGGGCCATCCTCCAGCACAGAATAGACCTCGATATTTCCATCCACATTGTTGATCATGGAGACACCAATGCCGCCGAAGCTTCCCTCATAATCCTCCAGAAGAACATCAAATTCCTCTTTTGTGTAGTAATACGCATAGTCATCGTAAAGACTGGCAATGTGCTCTTCCAACAGCGCATCGCACTGAAGGGTCCCTCTGCCGACAGGGCACTCCAGCAGCTGCTCCTGGCTCAGGGCCGGGCCTTCCGGCAAGCTCATATCCTGCGCGGAAAAACTCAGAGCAAAAAGAAAATAGGGCAACAAGAGGAAGCTAAAAAATCCCATGGCAGGGCCTCCTTATTTCAAATAATTCCAGGGGCTGGTGCTGCTCCCGTTCAGCCGCACCTCAAAGTGCAGATGATTGCCGGTGGAAGCGCCGGTGGTCCCCACATAGCCGATCACATCGCCGGGCACAACGTATTCCCCTTCGGAGAAATTGCCGTAGCCGCTCAGGTGCCCATACAGGGAAACCACCTGATCCCCGTGATCGATCATCACACAATTCCCATAGCCGCCGATCCATTCCGCATAGATGATCTTCCCCTCTGCCACTGCATAAAGGGGCGTGCCGCCATCTGCCGGAACATCAATGCCGTTATGAAAACGCTGATCCCCATAGAGGGGGTGCGTGCGCCAGCCGTATTCGGAGCTGACATAGGTCCAGGCAGCGGGCAGCGGCCAGATGAAGGAGCCGCCAAAGCTCAGAGTGGAATCCGAAATCATATCCCGCAGCAGCTCTTCCGCCTGGGCACCGGCTGCGACCTCCTGCGCCCAGAGTGCTTCCAGCTCCTCCAGGGTGGTCCCGGCTTCTGCCACCTTAGCCTCATACTGCCCACGAAGGGAATCCAGATCCGCCTTTTCATCCTGCAGATCATGCTTCAGGCTTTCCTGCTCCACCACAGCAGCCTGGGCCTGAGCCTGGCTCTCTTCAATTCTTGCCTTTTCGGCATCGATCTGGCGCAGCAAAACCTCATCCTGATCCATGATGCACTGGGTAAGATCATAGACGGAGAGAAAATCCTCAAAGCTGTCTGTCCCAAATATCACATCCAGCAGGGAGATATCCCCGTAGACATAAAGATTCACCAAGCGCTTTTCCAGCATGGACTGTCGCTCAGCCAGCCGCTCCTCTGCGGCGGCGATCTCCAGCTCGCATTCTTCCACAACAGCCTGGTAGACTTCTATGGTCTGCTGAGTGGCATTGATCTTCTCCTGCACCAGGCTCATCTGCCCTTCCAGAGTGGAGATCTGTGCTTCCAGATCGCTGATCTGCCCTTCCTGGGCATCGATCCGATCCTCCAGCTGCTCCTGACGGATGGAGATCTCTTTCATATATTCCCGCAGTTCGTTGACATTCATATCCTCCATATCCACAGGATCATCAGGCAAAGCCACAGGCTGTGGATCCTGCAGGCCCAGGCTGCTGGCCAAAGCAGGCAGGCAGGCCATTCCCAGAGCCAGGACGCCGCAGCAGAGAAGCAGAAGCGCAAGGGGAAGCCACTTTTTCTTTTTATGCATATACCATCTCTCCATAAGAAAAATTTATACAGCAGAAGCTTTATATTTGGTTTAATGAAGCTTCCTATTCTTCAGAGAAGACCGGCCGTACCGGAAAATCCGCTTCGGGATCAAACATCCAGGAAGCGGGCCACCGGGAAGAGGCTGCCAATCAACCCCAGCAGGAAGCCTGCACCCAGCGTGAAGCCAGTGGCGGAAAGCCAGATCTCAGCCAGCGGCAGAACATTCAGGAAGCCCAGATTGATGCTGGCATATATCTCCACCCGGCTGTAGAGCAGCAGCAGCAGGCCCAGGGCCAGCCCCGCGCCCACCAAGCCCAGGATCATGCCCTCCATAATGAAGGGCCAGCGAATAAAGGCATCCGTAGCACCGACCCACTTCATGACCATGATCTCCTTCTTCCGGGTCTGCACGGTCAGGCGGATGGCCATGGCGATCAGCACCACAGCGCAGAGAGCCAGCAGGGCCATAATGACGATCCCAAATTTCCGCAGGGAATCCGTAAGGCTCAGCAGCTTTTCCACTGTGCCCTCGCCATAGCGGACCTCATAGATACCCTCAATGCGGGAAACCTCCTCCGCGATGCTGCTGACCTGCTTGGTATCGGCGGCAGTAATGGAGAACATATCCGGCAGGGGGTTCACACCGCCCAGGGATTCCACCAGATCCTGATCCCCGTAGCGTTCCTCCAGCGTATTGATCCCCTGCTCCTTCGGGACAAAGAGCACATTCTCCACACCGGGGATCCAGCCCAGCGTCTGCTCGATCTCATTGCGCTCTGCAGGCACCACATCAAAATCCACATAGGCCAGGATGCGTACATCCTCCTCCACATCCGTGGCATTGGCATTAACGTTCAGCAGCAGCAGCCAGAAAAAGGCACAAAGAAAAAGGGAGATCGTGATAGTGATGATAGCCGCCGCAGTCATCCAGCCGTTATGGCACATGGATTTGAAGCACTGCGGGGCAATATAACGAAAGCTGCTCAATTTCATAGCTGCCACCCCCCCACTGCATCCCCGATCAGATAACCGGATTTCAGAGTCAGCACCCGTTTCTGCATTCGATCCACGATATTCTGGTCATGCGTGGCCATGACGATGGTGGTTCCTTCGCTATTGATCTCCTGAAAGAGCTCCATCAGCTCACCGGAGGTCTTCGGATCCAGATCCCCGGTAGGCTCATCTGCGAAGAGGATCAATGGATTGTTGATAATGGCCCTGGCAACCGCCACGCGCTGCTGCTCCCCGCCGGAAAGATTCATCACGTGCTCATGCTCCCGGCCACCCAGGCCCACCCGCTCCAGAACCTCCGGAACGCGGCGGCGGATCTCCGCCCAGGGGCGCTCCACCGCTTTCAGGGCAAAGCTTACATTATCAAAAACAGTTCCCTTTTCCATAAGGCGGAAATCCTGAAAAACAACGCCGGTATTCCGGCGCAGACGCACCATTTCCGGCACGGTCAGCCGGGTGACACTGCGGCCGCCGATCATGATCTGCCCGGCAGTGGGGGGCTCCTCCCGGAAGAGCAGACGAATCAGGGTGCTCTTTCCGGCACCGGAAGCACCGGTCAAAAAAACAAATTCACCGTAATCAATGTTTAAATTTATGTCCGTCAAAGCAGCAATCCCGTTTTTGTAGATCTTTCCCACATTAAACGTTTGTATCAGCATGTATCCTCCTATAGAAAAAAAGCAAATCTACCAACTATTTTTATTCCACATTTGTAGCCCATCCCCTTTTATTCCGCAAAAAATTCACACAACAGCAAAAAAAGCCGGGAAAGGGCTCGGAATGCCCCAGGGAAAGGCGGATGTGAATTACTGTCTGCTGAATAGCCTTACTCTTTTTTGCATGTATATCCCAAAGAAAAAAGGATTTCTACTATGAATAGCGAATGTTAATAAATACCATCCCTTTGGGTGGAAGATGACGAAAGAGGTGAGCTTCTATGTTAGTCAATTTTAAAGCCCGCAACCTGGAAGTCAGCGATTCTCTCAAAGAATATACTGAAAAGCGTTTATCCAAATTTGACAAATTGATTGGTGAAGCTGAGGCCACCGTGACCATGCGCTGCATTAAGGATCGGCAGCGTGTGGAGGTGACCATTCCATATAATGGCATCGTCATCCGCGGCGAAGAAGAAGGCTACGATATGTATACCTGCGTAGACCTGGTTACGGATAAGCTGGAAAGCCAGCTGCATAAGTATCGCACCCGTCTGATCAAGCGGGGTCGTGGCCCGAAAGCGGAGGCAGAGGTCGCAGTGCCTGAAGTACACTGGCAGGAAGATGATGAACCTGTCCGCGTCAAGAAATTCTCCACCAAGCCCATGACCGTCGAAGAGGCGATCATGCAGATGAACCTGCTGGGCCACAGCTTTTTCGTGTTTTTCAACACCGATACCAGCAAGGTAAATGTAGTCTATCGCCGTCAGGATCGGGATTATGCACTTCTGGTGCCGGAGGATTAAAATCCATGTTTTCAAAATAACAGTAAGCCGGGAGCTTTGCTCCCGGCTTTTTCTATTTGCACAGAAAGGAAAGGCACTAGGCCCGTCCTTCATCCATCATGCCAAAGCACTCCGTGAAAAAAACCTGCGCTTCCAGATGATACCTGCCTGCCATATCCTTCATAGCCTCATCCATCACCCGCTCCAGCAAAAAGGATTCACAGGCAGCCCGTACATTCACCACCACCCGCAGCTGGCGGCAGGGAGCGGAAAGCTGCCGATCCATTTCCGTTTCATAATCCACACCCAGCAAGGAAGCCTTTACCATCTGCTCTGCTTCCGATATGCCCAAAACCTTCAGGTGAGGTGCATTCCGCTTCAGGCTGGCCAGGCGCAACCTTACAGAATCAATAAATTCCAAAACAAAGGCATTCCCATCAAAGACAGCTGTTTCCCTTGCCTTTACATAAAACTGCCGGTTATACCAGCTCAGCTTTACCTCCGCGGCAATGAAATCCGGCCCTCCGTAGCCGATATCCACCACAGGCAGCCCGGAGCTGTGGGCACACAGATACTCCACAACCTCCGGTATGCCCTGCCCACTTTTGGCAGAAACAGGGAAAACCCGGGCATGGGGATAGCTGCCCTTCAGAAAATCCATATAGGCCTGGCACTGCTTTTCCGTCAGGCGGTCTGTCTTATTCAGCAAGATCACTTCTGCTTCCCGCAGCTGCGCATCGAAAAGATAGGCCATCTCATCCGGCAGGTTTAAGTTTGCTTTCTCCGGCATGATCACCCGCAGGCGTTCCGGATCAGCAACGGCCACAAAAGGGCAAAGAAAAAATTCCCCGGGGTAATCCCTATGCAGCTTATGGTATACATGATCCAGCGCACCGATGCCGCAGCCGGGGATATCGGAAAAAACGATCTCCGCTTCTTTAAGATCCCGCAGACGCCGCAGCTTATCCACCAGATTTTCCGTTTGGTAGCAAATACAATCCCCGGTGATCTCCTCCGAGACACAGCCGGCAGATGCGGTAAAACTGCTGTCCACCAGATACTTTGCCCCCAAATCGTTTACAAGAACAGCCGCTTTTTTTCCTTTCTCCTGCAGATACCGGGAAAATGCGATCATGCTGCTCGTTTTCCCTGCACCCAGAAAGCCGCTGATCACAACATATTTGAGCATAAGCGCCTCCTCAAATCATTTTGCATAAAGCCGATGCTACTATTTTAGCCGCCGCCCGCTCCAAAAACAAGCTGCTGCAGAAAAAAGGAGCTGCAGGCTAAAAAACAGCAAAGCCCGCCACAGCTTCCCCAGGGGAAAGCCGGGCGGACTCTTTTAGCGGGCAACAGAGCTTCGGCAGAAAAATGCAGCCAAAGCTGAAAACTGCGGCTGCATTTTATTCTTTGGCGGAAACCCCATCCTCTCCCACAGGGATGGGGCAGCGCATAGGCGTAAAGCGAATGCCATCCCGCAGCTGCTCCGGGCCCTCCGCCTGAAAACCCAGGCGTGCATAAAAGGGAACGGCGTAGGGGGACGAATTCACCGTCAGTGCCGGGCCGGGGCAAAGGGGCAGCAAAAAGCGAAACAAGGCCCTGCCGACCCCCCTTCGCATATGGGGTATTGCCACAAAAAAGAGGCTGATATGCTGCCGCCCGCTGCGGGTGGCGAGCATGCCCAGCATTTCTCCTGCTTCAAAGGCCGCCCAGAATTCCAGAGCCGCGCAAAACTCCCTGCTTTCCAGGGAGGCACGGAACGTGGCCACACCCTCCGGCGCATACTCCGGTGCTTCATAGGCCAAAAAGCTCTCCCAGGCCAAAGCCAGAGCAGCAGGCAGCTCCCCTGCTTCCAAACTGCGGATCTCCATCTCCCCCTCCTAAAGCCTGGAAATGGCAGCTTCCAGCCGATCCAGGGCCTCCTGCACATAGCTGCGGGGGCAGGCCATATTAAAGCGGACAAACTGGCCCCATCTGGCGCCGAAATCCGTACCTGCATTCACTGCCAGGCCGCATTCCTCCACAAAGAAACGGCGCAGCTCCTGATCGGAAAAGCCCAGACCTCCGCAATTCACCCAAAGCAGATAGCTGCCCTCTGCCGGACGCACCTGCAAAAGGGGCATATCCTTCTTCACACGCTGACAGAAATAATCAATATTCCCCTTGATATAAAGCAGCAGCGCATCCAGCCATTCCTCCGAATGCTCGTATGCCCCCAGCAGGGCAGGCTCACTGAAGGAATGGGGGCCCACATGGTGCCGGCTCAGGCATTCCTTGAAGCGTTCCCGAAGCGCAGCATTGGGGATAATGATATTGGAGACCTGAAGATCAGCCAGATTAAAGGTCTTGGTGATGGCAGTGCAGATGATGCTCCGCTCCTCCACATCCGCACCCAGGCGGCCCAGTGTGGTAAAGCTCTCCCGCTCATAGACCAGATCATTATGGATCTCGTCATCAATGATATAGAGATCATGCCGTTTGCAAAAATCCACCACCTGCTCCAGCTCCTGCCGGGTCCAGACCCGCCCCACCGGGTTATGCGGGCTGCAGAAGATCAACGCCTTTGTTTTCGGGCTGACAGAGCGTTCCATGGCTGCCAGATCCAGACCGTAGCCGCAGACCCCATCATGGGCCAGCGGGACATCCACGATCCTCCTCCCCTGCTTCTCAATGCAGGCATAGAAGGGGCCGTAAACCGGAGAAAGCAGCATCACCTCATCCCCGGGCTCGGTCAGGCATTCCACAGCAAAATACAGGGCACTGACCACACCGGAGGTATAGCAGATCCATTCCGGCTGGATCTGCCAGTGGTGCCGGCGCTGCATCCAGGAAAGCACAGCCTGATAATAGGCCGGAGAAAGCTGCCCATAGCCATAGACCCCATGCTCCACACGTTTTCTCAGCATTTCCGTTACGCCGGGGGCAGTGGCAAAATCCATATCCGCCACCCAAAGGGGCAGAAGATCGGCCTTCCCGAAAAATTTTTCAGTTTTATCCCATTTCAGGCAGCTTGTTCCTTTGCGATCCACGATCAGGTTAAAATTATACATAAGAGCACCCCTTCCAAAAACTGGATTTCCCTTACGGAGGGAAGAAAGCCAAAAAAATCAAGCCTTCTTACTGCCAGTATAACGGAAAAAGCGCTTTTTGTCACGCATTTCCTGCATTTTGCCTCTGCCGGAGCAGGGCAAAAAAACACAGGAAAAGCAGCGGCAGAGAATTCCCCGCAGAAAGCGGAGCAAGATAAGGATTTGCTTTTGCACCGGGAAAGTATTACACTATTGGCAGAACAAAACACACAGCAAAGGGAGGAGAAGGCGTGGAGCTTCAGGAACTGTGCAGCAGGATCACAGCCCCGGCAGAGCAGGCTGCAGCTGCTGCCAAGCAGCAGTGGGACAGTGTGGCAAAGCCCCTGGGCAGCTTAGGCCTGCTGGAAGAAGCGGTGATCCGCATTGCGGCACTCTGCGGAGAAAAAAAGATTTCCACCCGGCCCCGGGCGGTGCTGGTCTTCTGCGCTGATAATGGTGTGGTACAGGAAGGCATCAGCCAAAGCAGCAGCGAGGTCACAGCCCTGGTAGCAGGGAATATCGTGAAAGGGGAAGCCTCCGTTTGCCACATGGCAGCCCTGGCCGACGCAAAGGTGCTGGCCATTGATATGGGCATGAAGGAGGCTGTCCCCGGCTGTCTGAACAGGCGCATCGCAGCGGGCACGGGAAATATTGCCCGGGAGCCCGCCATGAGCCGGGAGCAGGCAGAGGCAGCCATTCTCTGCGGTGCAGAACTGGTGCGGGAGCTGAAGGCACAGGGCTATCGCCTGCTGGCCACCGGAGAAATGGGTATCGGCAATACCACCAGCTCCAGCGCGGTGGCTTCTGCCCTTCTGGGGCTGGAGCCCGCTCTGCTCACCGGCAGGGGCGCCGGGCTTTCCGATTCCGGACTGAAACGCAAGATCGCCGTGGTGGAACAGGCTCTTTCCGTAAACCGACCCGACCCCGAAGACCCCCTGGATGTGCTGGCAAAGCTGGGTGGTTTTGATATCGCGGCCATGTGTGGGGTCTTCCTGGGGGGAGCAGCCTATCAGCTTCCCATTCTGATGGATGGGCTGATCAGCTGCGTTTCCGCCCTGCTGGCCTATCGCCTTTGCCCACGAAGCAAAAAAGCCATGCTGGCCAGCCACTGCTCCGCAGAGCCTGCCGCCCGGCTGCTGCTGGAGTCTCTGGAGCTCTCTGCCCCCATTCAGGCCGACTTGCGGCTGGGGGAAGGCAGCGGTGCGGTCTGTCTGATGCCCCTGCTGGACATGGCTCTTTCGGTTTACGGGGAGATGTCCACCTTCGAACAGATCGGCCTTGCAGCCTACAGACATTTGGAGGGAAACCCATGATCTTTCTTCTGACCGGGGGCGCAGCCTGCGGAAAAAGCAGCTACGCCGAGCAGCTTGCCCTGCAGCTGGGCAGTCCCCGCTATTATATCGCCGCTATGCAGCCCTATGGAGAGGAAGGAGAACTGCGCATCCGTCGGCACCGGGCCATGCGGGCAGGAAAAGGCTTTCAAACCATTGAACGCTATACCGACCTGCAAGGGCTGAAGCTGCCGGAGAAGGATGGTGTCGTTCTGCTGGAATGCCTCTGCAACCTGACGGCAAACGAAATGTTCTCTCCGGAAACAGAGGGAAACGACTGCGTGGAGCGGATCCTTTCCGGAGTGGAACAACTGGCCGGGCAGTGCAGAGCGCTCATCCTCATCACAAATGAGATCGGAGGGGATGGCGGCGGCTATCCGGATCGCAGCGGGGAATATATAGAAGCCCTGGGCTGCATCAATCAGGCTCTGGCCCAGCGGGCAGATCAGGTCTGGGAGCTGGTCTGCGGCATCCCCATCGTCCACAAAGGACAGCTGCTCTGAACGCAGGACAGGCCCCAAAACACGCACTGCAGGCCCGACCGGGGCTGCGCGGAGCGAAGCCCTTCCACCTGCTCCACCGGGTGCATCCTGGCTTCGCAGGCAGAACGAAAACAGCAAAGATTCCCCGGAAAATACAGACCCGGGAACTGAAACAAAAAGGAGAATCCTGATGTATTTTTTTCGCAGCATTGCAGCTGCTTTTTCCATGTTTTCCCGAATCCCCATGCCCCAGGTGAAATGGGATGAAAAAACCACCACCTATCTGCTCTGCGCCTTTCCACTGGTGGGTCTGCTCATCGGCGGAGCAGAGCTGCTCTGGCTGTGGCTTTCTCAGCTGCTGCAGCTTGGCAGCCTGCTTCGGGCAGTGGGCCTCAGCCTGCTTCCCCTGCTGCTCAGCGGTGGGATCCATATGGATGGTTTCTGCGATGTGCAGGACGCTTTGGCCTGTCACGGCAGTCCGGAGCAGCGGCGGGAGATACTGAAAGACCCCCGCTCCGGTGCCTTTGCCGTCATCGGGGCAGCAGCCTATCTGCTGGCATGGCTGGGCCTGGCCTCTGAGCTGCCAACAGAAGGAGCAGCAAGCCTGCTCTTCGCCCTTTCCTTCCTGCTCAGCCGCAGTCTCAGTGCCCTGCTTTCCCGGCTTTATCCGAAGGATACGGGGAAAGGCCTGCTCCACACCTTCCGCAGCGGGCAAAAGAAAAAAGCCCCCATGCTGCTGCTCCTGCTCTGGAACGCTGGCACCTTTTTGGTAATGCTCCTGCTGGATCCTCTGCGTAGCGCCGCCATGCTGTTCGCTGCCACGCTCTGCCTGCTGCGCCTGCTCCATCTGGCCAGGCAGAAATTCGGGGGCATCAGCGGCGATCTTTCCGGCTGGTTCCTGCAATGGGCAGAACTGGCAATGCTGGGCGCTTTGATTTTAACAGAAAAGGTGGTTTCTTTATGATTTTGCTGATCGGTGGCCGGGCCTCCGGCAAACGCGACTATATCACAAACCTGGGCTACGGGGAGGAAGACATCGCAGATGCTGTGCTGGATCCCCGGCCCGTGCTCTATAATCTGCAGGAGCTGATCCGTCAGGATCCGACACAGGCAGAAAGCCTGCTCCCTGCACTGCTGCAAAAGGAAGTGCTGGCCTGCGATGAAGTAGGCCTGGGGGTGATCCCCCTGCAGAAAGAGGATCGGCTCTACCGGGAGGCGGTGGGCCGCCTCTGCATTCTGCTGGCAAAAGAGGCAACGCAGGTGATCCGACTGGTCTGCGGCATCCCGCAAATCATCAAGGGATGAATCGCCAAAGTACAGGAAAAGAGGAAAAAGCATGGAGCTCTATCTCATCCGCCATGGAAAAACCCCAGCCAACGAAAAGCATCTCTACTGCGGGCGAACAGATGTGCCTTTATCGGAAGAGGGATGCGCCGAAGCAAAAAAGATCCGCTACCCCTTTCAGCCTCCGCTCGTCTATGTCAGCCCCATGCTGCGGGCCCGGCAGACAGCGACACTGCTTTTCCCCAAAGCAGAGCAGCTGATCGTGGATGGCCTGCAGGAGATGGATTTCGGCACCTTCGAGGGGCGCAGTGCAGAAGAGATGCGGGAGGACGCGGACTACCGGAAATGGGTGGAAAGCGGCTGCCTTCTCCCCTGCCCCGGCGGAGAGGATATCATGGGCTTTGCCCAGAGGATCCGGCAGACACTTTATCCCCTTGTGCAGCAGGCTCTTTCCCGACAGGAAAAGGAGCTGGTGATCGTGTCCCACGGCGGCAGCATCATGGCTGCCATGGCCAGCTATGCCCAGCCTGCCCAGGAATATTTCCACTGGTACGTGGAAAACTGCAGCGGCTACCGGGCCCGGATCCGGGAAGAAAGCTGGCAGAAAAAACCTGCCTTCGAGCAATGGGAGCTCCTGCTCCCCAGGAAGGCGTACGCAGAAGCATGAAAACCCTCTTTAATATGCGCAGCAGCGAGGGCCCGGCTCGCAGCCAAAGCCGACAGGAGCTGCCGGATATGCCGCACTTCCCTTCCCCGGGCAGATTTATTCTCACTTGAGAAGGAAATCAAAGCCCGTCTCCCGAAAAAGAAACAAAAAAATCCGGGAAAGGCAGGAACAATGAAAACAAAAAATAAAATCGGAGCTCTGATCGTCGCAGCAGGAAAGTCCAGCCGCATGCAGGCCTTCAAACCCATGCTTCCCCTGGCAGAGGATACACTGATCCGTACACTGATCCGCCAGTTGCTGGCTGTCGGTGCCAGCCCCATCGTGCTGGTGGTGGGTAAAAATGCCACGGAGCTGAGCGCCCATGTCTCTGATCTGCCGGTGGAGTGTGTCTGCAATCCGGACTATGCCAGCACAGATATGTTTTGCTCTGTACGCATCGGCATGGAGCAGATCCGGGGCCGCTGCGAGATCGTTCTCTTCTCTCCGGGGGATTGCCCCTGCTTCTCCCCGGAAAGTGCAAAAACTTTGATCGAAGAAATGGAAAAAAGCCAGGTGGCCAGCCTCACCCCCTGCTACCAGGGGAGGCGGGGACATCCGGTGCTGTTCCGGCAGGAGATCATCGGGCATATTCTTTCCTACAAAGGGGAGGGAGGGCTGCGGGGTGCTCTGGATACTGCCCCCGGGGAGCAGCGCCTTCTGCCACTGGAGGATCCGGGGCTGATTTTGGATGCAGACCGGCCAGAGGATTACGAAGGCATGCTTGCCTACGAAAAACAACAGAAAAAAGATACACACGACAGTAAAGAATAAAGGAGAATAAAACTATGCTGAATCGGGATCAGATTTTGGAAAAAAGTCGTGGCAACATTCATTGCTCCCAGATCGTCCTGGGAGAACTGGCAGAGGAGCTGGGCTATGATAAGGAGGAGCTCTACCGCATGGCCTGCGCCTTTGGCGGAGGTATGGGCCTGGGAGATACCTGTGGCTGTGTCACCGGCGCCCTGATGGCCATCGGTATGGCCTTTGGCAACAGCGAGCCCGGGAATGTAGAGCAGGATCAGCTCTGCCGGGAAAAGGCCAGCCGCTTTCAGGCGGAGTTTACCCGCCTGCGCAAAAGCACCATCTGCCGGGAGCTGCTGGATTACGATTTCCGCGACCCGGAACAGCGCAGGGAAGCCCGGGAAAACGGAGCCATTGCTCAGCTTTGTCCGGATCTGATGATGGATGCTATCCGCATCGCAGCAGAGATCATCCGGGAGGCTTGAGCCATGCAGCTTATCAGCCATACCCGCAGCATCTGTCCGGTTTGTGGCTGCCAGCTGCCTGCCAGGCGCCTGTTGGAAAAGGGGAATGTCTATCTGCAGAAGAGCTGCCCGCAGCATGGTGAATTCACCACACTGCTTTGGCGTGGCCCTGTGGACTATGTGGCCTGGCAGGGAGGAAGCCTGGATTATACAGAGAAGACCCCCTGCCCGGAAGCCTGCGGCATCTGCAGTGCGCACCAGCAGGGCAGCTGCTGTGTTCTATATGAAGTCACCAGCCGTTGTGATCTGCGCTGCCGCTTCTGCTTTGCCGATGGAGGAAACGGAAAAGATATCCCCTTGGAGCAGGCAAAAGCGGATATTTCAAAAATTGCCGGGCTGGGCAATCCCCTGCTTCAGCTTTCCGGTGGTGAACCCAGCCTGCGGGATGACCTGCCGGAGCTGATTGCCCACGCCAGGAAGGCGGGCTGTACCTATGTGCAGCTGAATACAAACGGCCTGCGTCTGGCCAGGGATGAAGCCTTTCTGGCGGCATGCGTGAAAGCCGGACTTTCCTTTGTCTTCCTGCAGTTCGATGGAACGCGAGAGGAGATTTATCAGGATTTACGGGGGCGGGGCCTGCTGGAAGAAAAGAAGCAGGCCATTGCTGCCTGCGCCAAATACCGCCTGGGCGTAACACTGGTCCCCACGCTGGTGCCGGGCGTGAACACAGATAATATCGGGGAGATGCTTCGCTTTGCCATCTCCCAGGCTCCCGGGGTGAGAGGCATTCACTTCCAGCCGGTATCTTATTTCGGCCGCTATCCCCAACCCCCGGCAGAAGAGGATCGGTATACACTGGGAGATCTGCTGCGGGATCTGGAAATTCAGAGCCGGGGGCTGCTCAGCCTGAAAAATATCGCGCCCTCTCACTGCGATCATCCGCTGTGCGGCTTTCACGGCAGCTTTATCGCAGAAGAGGATGGCAACCTGCTTCCGCTGACCCAGCCTTCTTCCTGCTCCTGCAGAAGCAGCGCGGAACAGAACCGCAGCTATATCGGGACCCGCTGGTACAGAGGGCCGGAGCCGGGCCCGGAAGCTGCGGAGGATGAGCTGGAGGCCTTCCTACGAAAGGCAAAGGAGCGAGCCTTCACGGTGACGGCCATGGCCTTCCAGGATGCCTGGAACCTGGATCTGGCCCGCCTGCGCCGCTGCAGCCTGCATGTCTACAAAGGGGGCAGGCTGCGGCCCTTCTGCGCCAACTACCTTAGCCTGATGGAGGAAGCATGAACGGCCTGCGGCCCGGCGGTTTGGAGCTGAGCCGGCAGCTTTTGGCAAATGTGCATCTGCATCCCGGGGATGCAGTGCTGGATCTGGGCTGCGGCAGGGGGGAAAGCCTTGCACTGCTGCGGGAAGACTATGCGTGCTGCCCCTTTGGTCTGGAGCCGGATGCAGAGCACCGGGCAGTGGCACAGGCCAGGAACCCGGGGATCCCGATCCTGGATGGCCGGGCGGAAAGCCTGCCCTTCCCGGATCAAAGCTTTCATCTGGTGCTGGCAGAATGCGTGCTCTCCCTCTGCGAGCCACTGGAAGCCGCTCTTTCGGAGATCAGGCGGGTGCTGAAGCCCGGTGGTACACTGCTGCTGAGCGATGTCTATGCCCGCAAAGAAGCCCTTTCCGGGGGAACTGCCATGCTGCGCAGGCTTTATTCTCTGCCCCAGCTGGAACAGGCTCTGCGGCAGGCGGGCTTCTCTATCCGCAGGGAAGAAGAGGCCAAGGCGGTGCTGCTGCAGATGCTGGGGCAGCTCATTCTGGAGAAGGGGCCCGAGGAAGCCTATGCCTGCTTGGGCGTGGATGCCTGCAGGCTGAAACAGGCCAGTCCCGGCTATATCCTTATCACAGCGGAGGTGCCATGAAGGAACTGACATTGGATCAATGGATCGCTCTGCGCAGCGGTCTGCGGGAAACGCTCAGCCAGGAAAGCCTGGCAGCCTGGCAGCAAAGCCGCCTGCAGGAGCAGGCTGAATATGCTGTAGCCCACAGCCGCTTCTGGCAGCGTTTCTATGCAGGTGCTGATCTGAAAAAGCCGGAAACCTGGCCCTTGTTGGATCAGGATGCGCTGCGCCGGGCTGGAATGGAAATGCTCTGCCTGCCGCAGGGAGAGATCCAGCGCATCTCCACCCTTCTCAGCTCCGGCAGCAGCGGTCTGCCCAAAAGGCTTTATTTTTCAGCGGCAGATCTGGAGCTGACCATTGATTTTTTTGCCCATGGAATGGCAACAATGACACAGCCGGGGGATCGGGTCTGGATCGCAATGAACGGCTCTTCTGCGGACAGCCTGGGAGATCTGCTGGGCAGAGCTTTGGCCCGGATGGGCAGGATCCCACTGCTCCACGGAGAGATCACTGATCCGGAGCAGGCCAGCACTGCGCTGCGGCAGGCACAGCCACATTGCCTGGTCGGGCTATCCCGGCAGATGCTGGACCTTTGCCGGAGCACGCCGGAGCTGCGCCCCCGAACGGTGCTGCTTTCCGCAGAAAACGTGCCGACTGGGCTGCGGCAGGAAATTCAAAGCATCTGGCAGACAGAGGTCTATGCCCACTGGGGAATGCGGGAAACCGGGCTGGGCGGCGCAGTGGAATGCCACGCACACCAGGGCTACCATATCCGCCATGCAGACCTCTTTCTGGAGATCATCGACCCGGAGACCGGAAAAAGACTTTCCCCAGGGCACAGGGGGGAGCTGGTTGTTTCTACTCTGAACCGGCAAGCCATGCCCCTGCTCCGCTACCGCAGCGGGGATTTCGCTGAGCTGTTGGACGGAGCCTGCCCCTGTGGCAGTCATTTGATCAGATTAGGCTATGTGGAGGGACATGAAAAATGAATATTGCCATCGCAACCCAGGGCCGGGAGGCCCAATCCCTGATCCCGAAGAAACTGGCAGAAGCCGACTTTTTGTTCATCGTAGATGTGGAAGCCTTCGAGGTAAAGCAGATCCTCAATGCGGTGAAAGAAAACACGGATGTTTATTTTGCCAGGGAAACTGTAGCACAAAATTGTGAAGCCATCCTCTGCGGAGATATAGAAAAGGATGCCTTCGAAATTTTAGCCAAGGCTTCAGTGAGCCGCTATAATGCCAGTGGACACAGTGCCACCCAGGCGGTGAAGCTGATGAACGCCTATCAGCTGACCCTGATCCGGGAATACAGCGGCGGGCCGGGCTGTGGCGGGGAAACGCATCATCACCATGAATAAAAAAATACCCCAGCATTTGCTGGAGCTCATATAAAGCACTTGATCCGGCCTGCGCGATGCACACGGGCCGGATTTTTCAATATATCGGTTTTGCTGCAGCGCAAAGCCACAGACCTGTGCTATTCCTGCGGACGGAAGCCCTGCGCTTTTGGGCTTGTTCGACATTTTGGGATTCACCTACTTATCGATTTCTGCGACAACAATTTTGCAATCCGGGCAAAAATAGGCTTCCGCAGTATATCCGTTCGTTTTGAATGGTTCAAACTTATTGATGAGCGTGATTCCTGCTTTTGATTTTGAAAAAGAAAACGGCGAGGCTTTCTTTCCGGCTGGGATCCATTGAACAGGCTGGCTGCCATTATGGATATAGCCGGCCTGCATTTCTCCATCGCAACGTGGACATTTCATGTGATCCTATCCTTTCAGCAAACTCTTTTTAGCAAATCCTTATTTCGGGAACGGTTTATTTATATTCTGACATGAAAAAAACTCCTGCAGGAAGCAGTACAGTAGCTCAGCCTGCTGCGGCTTCCGGGCCGGCAGCGGGAAAGGAAAAGAGGAAGAAGGGGGAGCGGCGTTT
>JAUMYD010000224.1 GCA_030528765.1 Bacillota bacterium | reverse complement strand
CTGAGGGATCGCATGGCTGGGGAAGGAATTCCCCTCAATGAAGCGGGGCCCCTCTGCCGTAATGGCCACATCCCAGGCCACAAACCGCATTTGGGGGACCTGCTGAGCCGCTTCCATGCACATGGCCTTGGCTTCCTCCCAGAAGGGCACCTGGAAACCAACGATGGCCGTGCCGGTTTTAGGATGATGGGTAAAGGTGTTGCCCTGTTTATCCGCACCCACCGTCAAAAGCCTGCCGCTGGCCAGATCCACCCGGGCAGCCATGCCGCCGCAGTCCACATTGTCCATCACCCGGCCATTGCCGATGCGAAGGAATGCGTAAACGATGCCCTGCTGTTTATCCCCCAGAAGGGTGGCAATGCGCACCGTGTTTACGGAGGTGGCGCACAAAGACGCCATATCGGGATGCTGCACCACGATCTCTTCCAGAATGCCGATGCCGTCCGCTTTCAGCTTGCCGAGGAATGCCGCCGGGCCCTTTTGCCAATCCTGGGAAGTATAACGCTGGATGCCCACGCCGCTGGAGCCCTCCAAGGGCTTGCCGATAGCCTGGGTCTTTCCCTTGAGAAAGGCTTCCACTTTTTCCGGCGTTGCCGCATTATCGATGAGCAGCCAGTCCCGCCGCACTTGCTCTGCAAACAGAGTATTGAACTGGGCCTTATCATCAAAGAAATGCCAATAGCTCTTGTCGTTCATCCGACGAACGATATTATTGGAGATGCCACGGGTGATGACCGTGCGCCGCTGCGCATCGTTCAGACGATACATCTGGGCGATCTTGTAATCCACATAGCCCGCATTGTACTTCACGGCGCAGCGGAACATATCCATAAGGAGCCAGGGGCGGCTTTTGCCGCTCCTTTCTTTAAGCAGCGCTGTGGTCTTCCACATGGCCCGATAGTCCATTTTGAACAGGCGTTTGATCAGATACTGAATGCGTCCCATCCAAGGAACCCTTCTTTCTTAAACATTGAACCGGAACAGGGTGATATCTCCGTCCTTCATGACGTATTCTTTGCCTTCGGAGCGGATCAGGCCCTTTTCCCGGCAGGCAGCCATGGAACCTTCCCTGATCAACTGATCGTAGGGCACGATCTCGGCACGGATGAAGCCCTTTTCAAAATCCGTATGGATCTTGCCGGCAGCCTGGGGCGCCTTGGTTCCTTCCTTGATGGTCCAGGCCCGGCATTCATCGGAGCCAGCGGTCAGGAAGGAAATAAGGCCAAGGAGCCGATAGCAGGCGGTGATCAGACGATCCAGACCGCTTTCGCCGATCCCCAGATCCGTCAGGAATTCGGCCTTTTCTTCAGGCTCCATCTGGGCGATCTCCTCTTCGATCTGAGCGGAGATGACCAGCATTTCAGCTTTTTCGGAGGCTGCGATCGCCTGCACGCTGGCGATACCGGGAATATCCTTTTCATCCTGCCCCAGATCATCCTCGCCTATGTTGGCGGCGTAGATCACGGGCTTGTCCGTCAAAAGGAACCAGCTGTCCACCACGGCCTTTTCGTCATCGTTCATGGGGAAGGTGCGGGCCGGCTTGCCTTCTTCCAGATGGGCGGAGAGCTTCTCAGCCACCTCGGCTTCCAGAGCGAACTTTTTATCCCCGGACTTGAACATTTTTCGGGCCTTGTCCAAGCGGCGGGTAACGGTCTCCATATCCGCGAAGATGAGCTCCAGGTTGATGGTCTCGATATCCCGGGCGGGATCGATGGATC
>JAUMYD010000223.1 GCA_030528765.1 Bacillota bacterium | reverse complement strand
AACATCGAAGAAGAAAATATCGAAGAAAACGAAGAGAATGCAGCAGATGCAATGCCCCTCAGCACAGAAGCCGAGCTGATCTGCGGGAAGGAGGAGATCATCCTCCACGAGCATGATGCAGACTGCCTGGATGAAGACGGGAATCTGATCTGCGGCAAGCTCCAGATCCTGGAGCATGTCCACAGCGAGGAATGCTTCTATGAAGAAGAAATGCCTCTGGATGCGGATGTTCTCTATTGCGGGATAGAACTCTCTGAGGAGCACGAGCACGATGCGTTTTGCTATGGCTGCTGGAAGCTGATCTGCCCGCTGGAAGAGCACCAGCACTCTGAGGAATGTGAAGCCCCCGGCGCCCTGAGCGAAGAGGAGGAGGCAGAGATCGAGGCTCTGATCGAGAGGATCGCGGCTCTGCCGGATCGTGAAGATTTTGAAGCCCGGCTGCTTGCCGAAAAAGAGGCAGAAAACTGGACGGCATACCGGGATTACTGGGTAGAGACCCGCAGGCAGGTACAGGAGGCCTTTGCAGCCTACGACCTGCTGGATGAAAATCAGAAGTCCCTTGTCAGCAATATCTTCATCCTGGAGGATCTGGAGTACCTGCTGTCAGCAGAGGAATTCCCGGCAGAGCTGCCGGAGGAACTGCAGAGCAGCACCGAAGAGGCGGCCGCAGGGGGAATGCTCCTTGGCAGCGTTGCCCCGTGGGAGATCAGCCTTTCCATTCCGCTGCAGGTCTTCTGCGAGAATGCGAAAAACAATACGGAGTTCAATCTCTCCCTTCTGGAAGTGACAGCCTATGAGGCCGGAAACTGGAGCTTTGGCGAAACACTGCAAAGCCTGCGCTGCGTCGCCAGAAGCGGGAAGCCCGCAGAGGAAGAATTCCGGCTCAGCTATCCCGTTGGCAGCAGCGGCAGCTTCTATTACGGGCTCCGGCTGGAGGGCGATGAGCCCTATGTGCAGTATGATGACACTTATTATGTCCTTCAGGTCCTGCTGGAACAGGATGCCGAAAGCGTCGAAAACCGCGCCAGGCTGGCAAAAGCCTGGCGAAACGGCAGCGAAGAGCTAGCAGTGCCGGAGGAAGAGATCCGCTTTGAAAACCAAAAGACCAGCAGCCTGACCGTAACACTCTCCCTTAACGGTTTCAGCGGGGAGACGGAGCCCTTCGCCTTCGTGGCAGAGCTGAGTGAGGCTTCTTCCGGGCTCAGCCTGGGCTCCACAGCTGCGGAAGTCAGCCAGAGCCTGGAGGGGACGGAGATCACTTTCGAGCTGCGGGATGGTGAATCGATCTGCATCGAGAACATCCCTGCCGGCAGCGATATCCGCGTTCAGGAGATCCTGAAAGCCGGCTTCACCGCCTACCATAAGCTGGGAGAGGGCGGCAGGCTGCAGGCCGGGGAAAGCGTTGTGATCACAGATCTGGCGGAAGCACAGAATATTACGCTGTATTTCGTGAACAGCAGCGGTTATGTCCTGCCGCAGACCGGCGGACACGGAACAATGGTTTATCGTTTAGGAGGATTGTTGGCAATCTTGCTATCCGGGACGATCCTTCTGCTTTTCAATATAGCACGCAGAAAGGAGGGCCGGGACGCTCTTTGATGTGTGGTAAAATTGGGAAGAATTATGTTTCAGAGAAAGAGGTGTATATCTTGCTTAAAAAAATCAGTTGCTTAGTTTTGACCTTAGTGCTGGTGCTTTGCCTGACTGCCACTGCTTTTG
>JAUMYD010000222.1 GCA_030528765.1 Bacillota bacterium | reverse complement strand
AAAGAGGAAGCTCGCAAAGAGGAAGAATAACAGCGGGGAGGCGATTCGATCCCGATAGCCTCCCCCTCTTTTTATTCATGCAGGCCCCCGCTGTCTTTTCCGGAGAAAGCGGGGGCCGGCGCTTCTGTGTGCAGCTCTTGAGGAGAAAGCATAAAGGAGGAGCAGGATGCGGGTTTTACTGGCGGCGATCAACAGCCAATTCGTACACAGCAGCCCGGCCTTGTATGCGCTGCGGCGCGGAGCTGAGGCAGCGGGCTGCCTGAAGGAAGGCGGCCCGGAGCTGCTGCTGGCAGAGTATTCCATCACCATGTCGGATCTGCGGATCCTGGAGGATATCTATCGGCAGCGCCCGGATGTGCTGGCCTTTTCCTGCTATATCTGGAATATGGAGCCTCTGCGGAGGCTGCTTTGGGATCTGCGGCAGCTGCTGCCCGAATGCTGCCTGCTGCTGGGCGGGCCGGAGGCAAGCGGCCGCGCCCGGGAGTATCTGCGGGAGCTGCCTGTGGACGGGATCTTTCTGGGAGAAGGAGAGGAGAGCTTTCCCGCCTTCCTGCAGGCCCTTTCCGCAGGGGAGGCCCGGCCCGGGATCCCGGGGCTGCTCTGGAAGGGGCAGGAGGAGGAATTCCTGCCTGCACCCCGGCCGGATTTCGCTGCCCAGCCCTTCCTCTATACTCCGGAGGAGCTGGCGCAGCTGCGGGAGCGGAAGAAGATCGTCTACTATGAGAGCAGCCGAGGATGCCCCTTTTCCTGCAGTTTTTGCGGCTCCGCAGCAGAGCCACTGCGGGAACGCCCGCTCTCCCTGGTGCTGCAGGAGCTGGAGCAGCTGGCCGGGACCCAGACCCAGGTGAAATTCATTGACCGAACCTTCAACGCCCGCAGCGAGCGGGCCTGTGCCATCACGAAAAAGCTGCTGGAGCTTTATCGGCCCGGCCTGAGCTGGCACTGTGAGATCTCCCCCTTTTCGCTGCCGGAGCCCCTGGTGGAGCTCTGGCTGCAGGCCCCGCCGGATTATATCAAGCTGGAAATGGGCGTGCAGTCCCTTTACCCGCCGGCGCTGGCTGCCATTGGCCGCCGGGGGGATTGGGAGCAGGCGGAGCCGCAGGTGCGCCGACTGATCGCCGCAGGGAATTGTCATGTTCATTTGGATCTGATCGCCGGGCTGCCGGAGGATACGCCCCGGGGCTTCGCGGAATCCTTCCACCGCCTGCACCAGCTGGATGCGGACTATCTGCAGTTTGGCTTCCTGAAGGTGCTGCCCGGCTCTCTGCTGGCAGCAAGCGCGAAGGAAAGAGGCCTGATCCATGAGCTGCAGACGCCCTATCGCATTTTGGCCACCCCCACGATGGATGGGGATTACCTTTTCCGGCTGGGACGGGCAGAACGCATGTTCAATTCCTTGTATAACAAGGCTAAGCTGGATTTTCGTCCGCGGCTGATCGCAGCGGCAGAAAAGTGGCCCGGCGGTGCGATGGCGATGTATATGCGGGCTGCGGAGCTTTGGGATGGGATCAGCGGACTCAATCAGCAGGATAAGCTGGCAATGGTGGCCCGTCTGGAGGAAGAGCTGGCTTAGCCCCCAACCCTGCGCAAGGCTGCCGTCCAATCCATTGAAGTTCTTTTGTTTCTTTTCTTCAAGTTCGCTTCAAGTGAGTTTGTGAGAAAAGAAAGGTTTTCTCTTTTAAGACCCCCACTTTTTTGAAAAAAAGTGGGTCAAAAAACTTTAGTATTTGGGCTGCGG
>JAUMYD010000097.1 GCA_030528765.1 Bacillota bacterium | reverse complement strand
CCTGCTTTTCTAAACTCCTCGATATATTTTTCCGGCTCCACGATCATCAGATGCACATCAAAGACCTTATTGCTGTATTTACGGATGCCTTTGATGACAGGGATACCGAAGGAAATGTTCGGTACAAATCTGCCGTCCATCACATCCAGATGCAGGTAGCGGCAGCCTTCTGCCTCCAGCGTGGAGATCTGCCGGGAGACCTGCCAGATATCTGCGGAAAGAAAAGAGGGTGAAATGTGGATCATCGATATTTTACCTCCCTGCTTTGTAGCTCCTCCAGCAGGCGCAGATAGCGTTCATGGCGCTGCCGGTTGATTTTATTTTCTTCTACGGCCTGCTTTACCTGGCAGCCGGGCTCCTTTTTGTGCAGGCAGCTATCAAAATAGCAGCCCGGGTAGAGGGAAAAATCCGGATAATGCAGGGGCAGGGTCTCTGCCTGAAAATCATTGGGAAAATCCAGCGTGAAGAAGCCGGGCGTATCCGCAATGAAGCCCTCCTCCTCCTGTTGGCCCAGGGGCATGATGGTGGCATAGCGGGTGGTGTGCTTTCCCCGCCGCAGGCGATCACTGACAGCACCGGTCTCCACCTGCTCCCGCCCCAGCAGCACGTTGATGAGGCTGGATTTCCCCACGCCGGAGGGGCCGGCCAGAACACTGAGCCCACCCCGCAGCTTTTCCCGGAGCTGCTTCACTGTTTCCGGCTGTTCTGCGGAAACGGGCAGCAGATGATAGCCTGCCTGGCTGTAGCAGGCATGAATGGCCTGGAATTCCTTTTCCTGCCCGGGCTGCAGCAGATCCATCTTATTGAAGCAGATGATGGGCTGCACGCCGGCCTGGTTCGCCAGCACGAGCATCCGATCCAGCAGCAGCAGGTCATAATCCGGCAGCTGCCAGGCCAGGACGATGAGGATGCGGTTAAAATTCACGATATTCGGCCGCCGCAGAGCTGTGTGCCGGGGGCCGATGCTTTCGATCATGCCTGTGCCGTCCTCCAGCAGGGAGATCTCCACTGTATCGCCGGGGTATATCTTTTCGTAGTTCTTTTTCAGTCGGCCCCGGGGCTTGCATTCCACCACATGCTGCATATCCAGGCGCACCTGGTAGAAGCCGCCAAAGCCGGAAATCACAGTTCCCTTACGGAGCTCCTCCATCAGTCGTATACCTCTGTGTGGGCCTGCGCACCATCCACGGTGATGCTGAGGATAGCCGGCCCGCTGATGCTCATGGGAATGGTAATGGTGCTGCCGCCGGGCGCCATCTGGTTATAAACCACATGGCTGCCGGTGCTGTCCGTCAGCGTTGCCTGAACAGAGCGTTCTGCAGAGGGTTTGGAGCTGAGGATCGGGACAAAATAGCTGAAGGTGGTGGAAACGGCCGCAGCCGGGCCCGGCCCCTCGCTGATGGTCAGGCTGACGCTGCTGCCGGTTTCCGTTTGTGTCTCAGCCGGGATGCTCTGGGCAATGACATAATTCGCCGGATACTGCATGCTGCCGGCCTTGTTGACGCTGCCCAGGACCAGCTGGTATTCTTCCAGGGTGGCCTGTGCATCCTCCAGAGGGATGCCGAGCAGATTGGGCATGCTGACGGGAGAACGCTCCGGCCCCAGGCTGACCACGATCTCTACCGTGCTGTCAGGACGAACTTCATCATTCGGCATGGGGTATTGATCCATAACGGTGCCCTTGGGGATATCCTCGCTGTGCTCTTCCAGAATGCGGAATTGCAGGCCCATATCGTTCAGTTTCAGCTCAGCCATGCGCTGCGTGGCATCCATCAGATCCGGCATGGTCAGTGGGGCGATCCCGCTGCCCACCACCAGCTCCACGGTACGGCCCTTGCTGATCTCCTGCTCCGCACTGGGGCTCTGGCTCAGCACATAGCCGGCCTGCTCATCGCTGCTGGCCCGCAGGAGGATGCTGGGGACCAGATCCCATTCCCGGATCTCTTCCTCAGCCTGCTGCTGTGTCATGTTCACCACATCGGGGACGATGGTCCTGTCGTTATCCTCTTCTGCGCGCTGGTTCAAAAAGCGGCTGGCCAGGAGCACCACACAGATCAGCAGCACGATACCCAGTGTCAGGAATATCACCCGGTTCAGGGGGAAGGGCTTTTTGCTTTTCTGTTGCTGTTCCTTCTTTTTGCTGTGGCTGGGCCCGCTGAACAGGGCCTCCTCCTCCGGGGACATGCAGCCTTCATAGGCAGACCGAACGGCTTCTGCCATTTCCCGGGCGCTGGTGTAGCGCATATCCGGATTCTTTCTCATGGCCCGCATCACCACATAGGAGATGGCCATGGGCACGTTGAAGTTTCCCTGATGCGGCAGGGTCAGCTCACCCTGCACATGCTGCATGGCGATGGAAATGGGAGTTTCGCCCACATAGGGCAGCTGGCCGGTGAGCATTTCATAAAAGACCACACCGGCAGAGTAGATATCGGATTTTTCCGTGACTGCCTTTCCCTGCACCTGCTCAGGGGATATGTAGTGAACGGAGCCCATGATGCGGCTGGAGGAATTATAGGTCATGGTCACATCACTCATGCCCACGGCGATGCCGAAATCCGTCACCTTTGCCCGGCCATCCTTCCCCAGAAGGATGTTGTGCGGCTTGATATCCCGGTGAATGATGCCATGCTCATGGGCGTGCTGCAGGCCGGAAAGCAGCTGAGAGATGATGTTGCAGGCCTCATTCAGCTTCAGGGCGCCCTTGCGCTTGATATATTCCTTCAGGGATTCCCCTTCCACGAATTCCATGACGATGTAGTGCATATTTTCCTCAAAGCCCACATCGTAGATGGAGACGATATTGTTGTGGCTCAGGCTGGCAACAGCCTGCGCTTCGTGGCGGAAGCGGCGCACGAATTCATTGTTGCTGGCGTACTCCTCCCGCAGGATCTTCACGGTCACCATGCGGTTCAGCAGCATATCCTGGGCCCGAAAGACGACGGCTGTACCACCGGCTCCCAGCTTTTCTATAATTTGGTATCTGTTATTAAAAACTTTGCCGATCATTGCTTTCTCCCTTTCGCTGGACAGAACCTTTTGCCTGCTCCACCAGTATCACAGAGCTTTCCTTTCCCGCCTGCCGGCAGGGGAAAGGGCAGGGCAGCCACTCAGTCATGGGCTACCAGGATCACAGAGATATTATCATAGCCGCCACGCTTATAGGCGGTTTCAGCCATATATTGAACTGCGGTGCTCAGCAGGGTGCTGCGCATGGTCAGCTCCAGCATTTCCTGCTCGGAGATGAGATTATAAAGTCCGTCACTGCAAAGCAGCAGGTAATCCCCTTTTTCCCAGGGGCTTTCCACGGTATTGACCTCCACCAGAGCCTCCTGCCCGATGGCGCGGATGAGGATGTTTTTCCGGGGATGATCCACCGCCTCCTCCGGGCTGATCTTGCCATCCCGGACAAGATGGGCCACCAGGGTATGATCCTCTGTCAGCTGGGTGATCTCCTCCCCGCGGAGCAGGTAAGCCCGGCTGTCCCCCACATGGACAATAGTGATTTTCTCCTCGCTGCAGATGGCTGCAGTGAGCGTGGTCCCCATGCCATCCCGTCCGGCCTCATGGCCCTTTCGGTGCAGCAGGTCATTTGCCCGGTAAAAGGCTTCCCGCAGCAGCACTGCGGGTTCATCTTCGGGCTGAGAGGCCCAGGTGGCCTCTGCCACGATGCGCACTGCGGTGGCAGAAGCGATCTCCCCCGCTTCCTTGCCGCCCACGCCGTCAGCCACGATAAATACGCCGTTTTTGCTGTCGCAATATACGGCATCCTCATTATTTGCTCGTACCGCTCCTACATGGGAGAGATATTCTGCTTTCACGATAGTACCTCCCTGGCACTTCCGGATAGATTCAGCGCAGCTTTTGCGCTATTTTTTACTGTTTTCGCCCCGGCGCAGCTGGCCGCAGGCTGCCTGGATATCAGCACCTCTGCGCTCCCGGAGCTGGCTGGCCACATGATACTCCTCCTCCACGATCCTGCGGAAGTTTTCGATCACTTGGGCCGGGCTTGGCTGCACACCGCGTTCCGGGACGGGGTTAGCTGGGATAATATTAACAAGAATATCACATCCTGTCAACAATCGCCCCAGCAGGTGTGCGTCCTCCGGGCTGTCGTTGAGTCCGGCAAACATGGCGTACTCACAGGTGACTCTTCGTCCGGTGCGATCCCGGAAATCCCGGCAGGCCCGGATCAGCTCTTCCAGAGGGTAGCGGGCCGCCACAGGCATGAGCTTTTCCCGGCGCTTCTGATCCGCGCAGTGCAGGGAAACGGCCAGAGAGACCTGTAGATCCCATTCGATCATTTTGTAGATCTGCGGCACCAGGCCACAGGTGGAAACGGTGATGCGCCGGGCGCCGATCTCCATGCCTTCCTGGTCATTGAGGAGCTGAATGGAGCGGTGTACCTGCTCGATATTGGCCAAGGGCTCCCCCATGCCCATATAGACGATGTTGGTCACGCCTTCATAGCCCAGCTCCCGTGCCAGGCGGTCCGCAGCCTGCACCTGGGCAACGATCTCCCCGGCGCTGAGATTGCGGAAATCCCGGCAGAGGCCGGTGGCGCAGAACTGGCAATCCATGGCGCAGCCGCTCTGGGAGCTGACACAGACAGTGGCCCGGTCCCGGGCTTTTTCCCGGCGGTAGAGCATCAGTGCCATTTCGATCAGCACGCCGTCCTCCAGTTCCAGCAGGAGCTTGGCCGTATCCCCGGAGGAGGAGATCTGCCGCCTCAGTTCCTTCGGTGAGCTGAGCCTGGCGGTTTCTCCCAGATAATGGCGGAAGGCCAGGGGCAGGTCGCTCATATGCGCAAAATCCTGGGCACCGTGCTTCTGCAGCTGACGGAAGAGCTGCTTTGCCCGGTAGGCAGGCTGCCCCAGACTTTTCACATAAGCCTGCAGCTCTGCCGGCAGCATGCTGCGCAGATCCGGTTTTTTTTGGAGTGTTTCCGTAGGTTTTTCCATAGAATATGATCCTTATTGATGCGGCTCTTTTTGCAGAGCCTTTTCTGAGATCCATGCTTTTGCATGATAAAGCTTTTATAAAATATGCGCATCCCCAGGGTTTTATCCGGCTTGTCTGAAGTGATCTTCCGGCAGGGGAAAGGCTCTGCCTGTTCAATCAGGCCGCTTCCGCAGCAGGGAGATGAAAAAGCCTTCTGCGCCCTGCTCCTGGGGCAGCAGCTGCAGCTCTCCCTTTCGGGCAGCCTGCCGATCCTCGCTTCTGGGCAGCATCTCCAGGATCCCCTCCATGGGAGCCGGCTGGAATTCCTTATGTTTTTCCAAAAAGCGGTGCAGATTGCCGCTGTTTTCTTCTTCTGTGATGGTGCAGGTGGAGTAGCAGAGCAGGCCGCCGGGTTTCAGGTAGCTGCCGGCAGCTTCCAGCAGCTTGAAGGAGAGCTTTGCCAGCTCCGGAATATCCTGTGCCTGCTTATGATAGCGGCTGTCCGGCCGGGCATTCAGTACGCCCAGGCCGGAGCAGGGGGCATCCAGCAGTACATGATCTGCCCATTCCCGGTAGCTTTCCGGCAGCAGGCAGCTATCTGCTGCCTCTGCCCGGACGATATCGATGCCCAGGCGGCGGCAGTTGTCCCGGATCAGGGGGATCTTATGCTCGTGCAGATCAAAGGCGTGCAGCTCGCCGCTGTTTTTCATTTTTTCTGCCAGGTGGCTGGTTTTCCCCCCGGGGGCGGCGGCCAGATCCAGCACCCGGCTTCCCGGGCGGGGGCTGAGTGCATGCGCCACCAGCTGGGAAGCGGGGCCCTGTGCCAGACAGAGCCCCTGGCGGATATATTCCGTGGCCGGGGCCGCATTTGCTGTGACCCGGATCGTTTCCGGCGCGAAGCCTGCTGCCTGTGCCCGGCAGCCGGCAGCAG
Source organism: Bacillota bacterium (assembly GCA_030528765.1). Lineage (GTDB taxonomy): Bacteria > Bacillota > Dehalobacteriia > UBA4068 > UBA4068 > RGIG3155. Next base: position 1,368 of record JAUMYD010000097.1, on the reverse strand, counting down.
AAAGTGTTTCCAGCAGCTCCTCCCGGCTGTTGCGCAGTGTGTTGCAGCGCAGCCAGACACCGGGACGCTCGTTTCCGGACAGACAGAATTGCTTTGCCTGCTCCGGCCCGAAGTGGGCCAGCAAATAATCCACCAGCCATGCCGGGTAGGATTGGCTGATCCGCAGCCAGGCACGAAGATCATCCTCTCCTGGCAGCAGGGCAGCCTTACCCTGGGCCTCTGCCTTTCGCAGATAATTTCGAAGCACAGCATTGGTGAGCTTGGCCAAAGGTGGATTGCAGTATTTTTTTGCCAGCTTCACCCCTTCATCTACCACAGCATAGGGTTCCTGGGAAAGGTAGTGCAGCTGGTAAAGGCTAAGCTCCAAAATAATGCGGACATCCTTCTGCAGCTGATCCAGAGGCCGGGTCAGCAGCCCGCGGAGCAGGTGCTCCAGTGCATAGCGCAGGCGGGAGGCACCATAGACGATCTCTGTGGCCAGCTTTGCTTCCTGAGCAGGAAGCCCGGCCTGATCCAGCAGCTTTTTCAGGGCCAGATTGGCGTAGGCAGCCTCCTGTTCCACCTGCTGCAGAGCCAGAAAAGCGATTTCCCGGCTGGAGAGGGCTTTTTGCATCATTTGTCCCGTCTCCCATAAAGCAGGATCAGACGCAGCAGCTGCAGAATGGCGGTGAAGGCTGCTGCCACATAGGTGAGCGCTGCCGCATTCAGCACTTTTTTCGCCTGGGGCAGCTCCTGGCTGTTCAGGAAGGAAGCGCCCTCCAGTGCAGCCATGGCCCGGCTGGAGGCATTGAATTCCACAGGGAGTGTCACCAGCTGGAAGACAACTGCTGCAGCGAAGAAGATGATCCCCAGCGAGATCAGTTTATCAAAGCTGAAAAGGACACCGGCGAGAATGAGGATCCAGGAGAAATTGGAGCCGAAATTGGCCACGGGCACCAGAGAGCTGCGGATACGCAGGGGCGCATAGCCCTCTGCATCCTGCAGGGCATGGCCGCATTCATGGGCAGCCACACCCAGCGCTGCCACGGAGCTGCTGTTGTAGTTTTCCTGAGAAAGACGCAGCTCTTTTTTCTTTGGGTCATAGTGGTCCGTTAATTTTCCACCGACAGGAACGACTGTCACATTCTGCAGGCCGTTCATATCCAACATCTGCCGGACCATGTGGTGGGCCGGGATCCCTGCCCGGGTGCTTACCCGGGCAAATTTATTGTAGGTATTTTTTACTTTGATCTGTGCATAGAGGGAAAGCAGAATGGCCGGAATCAAAAGGATCCAGGTGGGATCCATTCCATAAAACATGGGCATGGGTTTACCTCCTTATTGGTAAATAGAGCAGAGAGAAAGGCAGGGGCGCTTATTCTTCCCCGC
>JAUMYD010000007.1:12054-25295 GCA_030528765.1 Bacillota bacterium | reverse complement strand
GCTCCTGCAATGGCTGTGATATCGAGCTGGTCTCGGTCATTACCCCCCGCTATGATGCGGAACGCATGGGCTTTAAGCTGACCGGTACCCCCAGGCATGCGGATATCGTTGTGGTCTCCGGGCCTGTTACCTCGCAATCCAAGGATCGTCTGGTTCGGACTCTGGCGCAGGTGCCAGAACCCCGGGTGATCGTTTCTCTGGGCTCTTGCCCTCGCTCCTGCAATGTTTTCAAGGGCAGCTATTCTGTGGAGGGTCCCCTGGATAAGTTCTGTGAGGTGGATGTATCCGTGGCGGGTTGCACCCCGAAGCCGGAGGCCATCATTGATGGCCTGGCTCTGGCTGCGCAGATTTTGAAAGAGAAGAGGAGGCAGAAATAATGGGTCTTCCTTTTATTAAAGAAGCTGTGAGTCAGCTTTTCAGCAAACCCAGCACCGAGAAATACCCCCTGGTGAAGAAAGAGGTCAACGATGGCTTCCGGGGGAAGCTGGTTTTTCATCCGGAGCTTTGCATCAACTGCGGAATGTGTATTCGTGTCTGTGCACCGCAGGCCATTACCCGTACGATCGAAAAAACGGAAGAGGGGGACAGGATCACCATGGAATTCCACATGGGTTCCTGCACCTTCTGCAGCATGTGCGCGGATTTTTGCTCCAAGAATTCCATCGAACTGAGCAAAGAATACTCCATGGTCGTCACCAATGAGGATGATCTGAAGGTTCGCGGCAGCTTTATCAAGAAGCTGCCTGCAGCAAAGAAGGAGCTGAGCCCGGATCAGCTGGCCAAGCTGAAGGCCGCGAAGGCCGCAAAGGACGGCAAAGCTGAAAAGGTCGAAGAGGTGGAGTATGATTCCTGCCCGGATGCATAGTTTTGTCTGTAAGGCAGCTCGCTGATTTTCAGCGGGCTGCTTTTTTATGCGAAGGTGTACCTCAGTTCAGACGGCAGTAGAGCTTCTTTCGCAGGGAAAGCTTTTTAAGAATAGCTGCTTCTTTTCGTTTTGCTTTCTTTCAAAAAAGAACAGGAATGATGTCGCATTTTTCTTGTGTATTTTGTGGAAATTTAGTATAATAAGTTGAAAAGGAGGATGACACATGGAAGATATCTTGTTTTCTTTTTTGGCGAAGCCCTTGGAAAAGGAAGAGCTTCTGCCGCAGCTGAGCCGGGCTTTGGAGAAGCGGACCCATCTGCTTTCCCGGGAGAAAATGCCCGGCATCTGGGCTCTGACGGATCGCCTGAATGCCGTGGAAAAAGCGCCGGAAGCTGTTTTGCGCAGACGCCGGATCCGCAGCCGCATCTGGGGCGTGATTTGCCTGCTGCTGGGGATCTTTCTTTTTGTTCCCGGCCTGATGAAGCCCCAGGAGCTGTTGGGTCCACTGCTGATGGGTGCCATCGCCATTGGTGCCGGGATCGGCACCTTTTTCCGCGGACGGAAACGGAAGAAAAATCCTTTTGATAAAGCTGCAGCCCGCCTGCTGGAGCAGGGGAAAGACAGTATTTTCGGCAGCCTGCCGGAATTTCATTTCTCCTCTGATGATATGCGCATCATCACAGAAGGAAAGGAGCAGGATTGCGTTCCCTACTCGGATTTTGAGTTCGTTTTTGAAACGGAGGATCTCTTCCTTTTGATCTATCGAGAGAAGATCACTGCGCTGCACAAAGAAAGCATAAGCAGCGGCAGGATCGAGGATTTCCGTAGCTTCCTGCAGGGGAAATGCCGTTTTCACGGGGCATGAAAATAGAATCAGGATACAACAAAAGCAGAGTATCTCAGATACTCTGCTTTTGTTGTATGCGTTTGAATGCCAGGGAGAGCCTCGGATGCAGCTTCTGTCTGCCTATTTCATATAAAGGCCGATCAGATCCATATTTTCATCGAAGGTGATGGTGAAGGTTCGCTTTCCATCTTCAAATTTTGTCAGCACCATGGCTATGGCGTAGTTTTCCTCTCCGTCCGCGCTTTTCTGCCCGGCCGCAGCAGTGGCCCGGAATTTCTCGAATTCACCGTTTTCATCCAGCATGGCATCCAGCTGAGAGGCAAGATACTCTGGTGTCAGCTCTGCTGCCAGATCCTCCCGAAACATGCTGCAGATCATATCGTAATTCCGGTTGATGACCAGCATAGCTATTTCTTCGGCCTTTGCGTGAACCTCTGCCTCATCAAAGCAGTCTGCCAATGCGTTCTGAGAACAGGCATTGCAGCCTAAAACGGCAAGAAGCAGCAGAAGAATTAAGATGAGTTTTTTCATGGTGCGGGCCCTCCTTTTCAGCGTATATTCGCTGTTTGTTCAGTGGCGCAGCCGGAATAATCCATGCTGATTGCAGTAGATATAAAACCAGCCATGCCCATTCCGTGGGAAGCGCAGATCGATTCCCTGTTCCGGGTAGAGGCGATTTAGCAGCAATTTATCCCCGTTCACGTAGGCGATAAAAGAGATAAAATGCTTCTTCTCCATAGGGTGCTCCATGTGCAGATAAAGCTCCCCATCCATATATTCCACGCTGGGCAGGTGTTCTCCTTCTGCTTCTGCAGGCAGCAGGGCCTCCAGAGTTTTTCCGCAGCAGGAAATGGCTGCCGAACCGCTGGAAGCAAGGATATTGCCACACTCCGGGCAAACATAAAGTCTGCTCTTTTTCATATTTCCTCCGTCCTGTTGGTTTTTGGGGAGTTCACCGGAAAGAAGGTCTTCCAGACGCAGCCCCAACAGTCGGGAGATTTCTCCTGCCAGAGGAAGCTCAGGGCTCCCACAGCCGGTTTCCCATTTGCTGATGGCTTGGGCGGTTACGGATAAGCGTTCCGCCAGCTGTTTCTGGGTGAAGCCTGCTTTCCGCCTGGCCGCGGCGATCAGTGCCCCTGTTTTTTTGGGATCCATTTTTTCACCTCCTGCAAGCATTGTAAGCTGTTTTTTCCGGGCAGGCAAGCAACGCTTCGTTGAGAGCAGAGGTAAAGCGGAAGGAAGCATTCTTCTCCCGGGGAACGCAGGTCGGGCTTTCATCTTTTCCGGAAGGAGGGCTAGCGGCGCAGTTTCCGCAGGAGCTCTTTTCGTTCCTCCGGGATTCGCCTGCTTTCAATGGCCTTCTGGATGGATTTGTTGTGCAGCCATTTGTTCAGTTTGTTTTGCCGGAACAGAGGAAGCGTATTTTCGTATTGGCTGTTCAGTGCGCAGCTCATATACCAGGCGATAGCCATGTTGATATAATACTCCTCTCGCTTCATCCCGGCCAGCAATTCCAGGGTTTCCGGACGGAATTCCGTATCAAGATGGAATTTCAGCAGCATATCGATGGCGAAACGCACCGTATAGCAATGGGGGCTCTGCAGCCACTCCAGGCATTTTTCGTAAACAGGGCCGGGGTGGCGGGCAAAAATCCCAGGGGAGAGTGTGTCACAGGTAGCCCAGTTGTCCACATGGGGGAGAAAACTCTCCAGCAGGGAAAAGCTCTGGGGAAGTTCACGGCAGATGCTGTTCAGCAGGATGGCGTGAAGTTGGTTCTCATCATAAAAGGAATGGGGAAGCTCTTCCAAAAATGTAGCGCAGCGCGGCTCTTTCCGCAAGGTTTTTGCGTAGCTCCGCAGCACCGGCATGCGCAGACCCAGGATTCGCTCCGGCGGCAGATTCGGGATCAGCTTTGCTTGAAAGGCTGCATAGTCCGTATCCCGAAGTGCATAAAGCTCCTGAAGAATGCTTTCCATTTCAGCGAAGCTGAACCGCTGTGCCGGTAGCGGTGACCATCAGCATGCCGTTGTTGCTTCCCAGAACTTCATAATCGATATCGACACCAACTACGGCATTAGCACCCAGCTGCTGCGCACGTCTGCTCATTTCAGCCAGGGCAGCTTCCCTGGTCTGGATCAGTTCATTTTCATAGGAGCCGGAGCGCCCCCCGAAAATATTGGAGATGCTGGCGGTGAAATCCTTGATGAAATCAATGCCGGAGATGACTTCCCCGGAAACGATGCCTAAATAGGAGCTGATGGGCTGCCCTTCGATCGTTGGGGTGGTGGTGATGATCATAAGCATTCCTCCTGAATTCATTTTGGCTAAGCGGCTATTCTGCTTGCCGGGTTTGATGCAGGCAGTCCAGGACCGGTTCCAGGGCAGCGGGATCCACGCGGTCTCCGCCTTGTTCCAGCAAAAGCTGGGTATCCCGGTCTGATTCGCTCAGCTCTTCTTTTTCTTCGATTTGCTTATGAAGCGCTTTGCAGACGATTTTCATGATCCACTTCTGCGGCCCCCGCAGCTTCTCTATTTTCAGGCCGCCCTGCAGATAGAACAGCTGCGGATAGGCTGCCTGATAGCGCTTTCTCAGCTCCCGGAGCTGCGTTTCCACCGCCGGAGCCAGTCCCACAGCGCAGAGAATGCCGATGCGATAGCGTCTGGCAGCCTGCTTAAGTCCTGTTATCTGCCCGGCCTGCAGCCAGCCCAGATAGATGACCTCTGTCTGCGGAGCCAGTTCTTTTTTTGCTTCTTTCAGCCCATAAACGGGAAGGGACGTTTTTTCTCCCAAAAGTTGGGCATAGCGCGCAGTAAAACCGGTGTTCGATGTGTAGACGATGGCCTTCATTTTCATTCCTCCCGACCTGGCTTTCCTTCAGCATAGCATATTTTTGTGGAAAGCACAATCAGTCCTTTCGGGGCAGAGGTGTTGTATTTGACAAAACAGAGCCGCTTCAGGAAAAGGGCTCTGTTTGGGCACTTTGATCATGGAAAGTAGAGGGAAATACACTCTATTTTTCAGCGGTTTCCGTCCATTTGCGGATGTTGCTGATCTTTCCCAGCTTTTGGGACAGAGGAACAGCCAGAAGCACAGCCGCAGCCCCCTGCAGCAGGTTCCAGGGGATGCCGGCGGCAGCGGCGATCCCATTCCCCAGAAGCAGGTATTCGTAGAGAAAGTAGCCGCCCGCCATCAGAAGCTCACATAGAAGGGCAGAGAGTAAACGGGCCAGGAGCGGCTTTTTCCAGGCCTGTTCCATGCTGCGGTAGAGAGCAAAGGCCAGAACTGCCATGCCGGCTTTGATCAGAAGCGTTGCCGGGGCATAGGCCAGGAAGCCGGTGAAAATATCTGCCAGAAAAGAGCCTATGGCTGCGGCTGCACAGCCGTAGACCGGGCCCAGGAACCAGCCTGAGAGCAGAACGATACAATCCCCCAGGTTGATATAGCCGCCGGATGCAAGTGGAATGGGGATCTGCAGCAGCAGTGTGGCGATGCAGCACAGGGCGGCCAGCATGGCTGCAGCGATCATCTTCTGAAGGTTTTGTTTTTTCATGGCACAGCTCCTTGCTAAATTCTGAAAAAGATTATATACTGTTTTCTGGTACGTTTATATGCTCAAAAAAAGAAAAAATAAGCATATCAGAAGGAGAAAAGATGCTGACTTACACCTTTTCAAAAAGCAGTAAAAGCCCCCTCTATGAGCAGATGTATGGATTTATCAAAGAGGATATTCTTTCCGGGAAGCTTCTTCCGCACAGCAAGCTCCCTTCCAAACGAACCCTGGCCCGTCATTTGGGGCTCAGCGTGTCAACGGTGCAAAACGCCTATGCACAGCTGATTGCGGAGGGCTACCTTTACACCAGGGAAAAGCAAGGGCATTTTGTCAGTGCACTGGAGCTTTCCTCCTCTCTTCCTGTTCCCACCCTGCAGGCTGCAGGCAGCGGAAAAGGGCTGCCCGCAGCAAAGGAATACTTTCTGGATCTGAAAAGCAACAGCCTGAGTGCGGATAGCTTCCCCTTTTCTGCCTGGGCAAAGATCATGCGTGAGGTGATCTCCGAGCGGGGGCAGCAGCTCCTGCTGCCCCTGGGTTATCAGGGGGTATCGGAGCTGCGCAGTGCCATTGCGGAGTATCTGCTGCATTTCCGCGGTATGTCTGCCTCCCCGGAGCAGATCGTTATCGGTGCGGGCTCGGAATACCTCTATAACCTGATCATCCAACTACTGGGGCAGGAGCTCCCTTATGGCTTCGAGAACCCGGGCTATGAGAAGATCCACCGCGTCTTTTCCATGAACCGGGTCCCTCATTTTCCTCTGGGTCTGGATTCTGATGGGCTTTCCTGCCGTCAGTTGCGGGAAAGTCCGGTGCGTGTCCTGCATATTTCCCCGGCACATCATTATCCCAGCGGCATCGTAATGCCCATCAGCCGCCGGCAGGAACTGCTTCGCTGGGCTGGCACTGCGCCGGGACGGTATATCATAGAGGATGATTATGACAGCGAATTTCGTTTTTCCGGCCTTCCCATTCCCAGTCTTTTCAGCATAGATGATCAGGGCAGGGTGATCTATATGAACACCTTTTCGAAAAGCATATCTCCTTCCATCCGGATCAGCTATATGATCCTTCCCTGGACCCTGCTGGAACGCTTTCGGGATGAAATGAGCTTTTATTCCTGCACAGTTCCCAGCCTGGAGCAATACAGCCTGGCAAAGTTTATTTCCGGCGGCGGTTTTGAACGGCACATCAACCGTATGAAAAAGGCTTACCGACAGAAGCGGGATGCTTTGATCCAGCTGCTGCAGAACAGCTCTTTTTCCGGGAGGATCCGCATCCATGAGGAGAAGGCGGGGCTGCACTTTTTGCTCAGCCTGAATACGGATCTCCCCGATGCGGAGATTGCCCGCCGCGCAGTTCTGGTGGGGCTGCGTCTTTCCTTTCTCAGTGATTATCTTTACGGGAATGAGCAGGATGCCTATCAGCACAAGCTGGTAGTCAATTATTCGGGAATCGATCTGGCGCGCTTGCCGGAGGCGATCTCCCGGCTGGAGAAGGTTTTTCCCCAGCAGAAGGACGCCTGAGCAAAGGCAGTTTCCCAGGAAAAAAGCAGAGAAAAGAAAAGCAGCCCCCTTTGCTGCCGAGGTGATTTACACACCATGAAAGGCAGGGGCTGCTTCTTCATGCAGGGATTCCAGAAGGTGGGGCTCTGCCCGGAAAAGGAAGTCCACCATCTGCTTAGAGCTGCGGATGCAGCTGCTCGAAATTATTTTGCAGGTATTGATCCACGCATTTGATCCAGTGCGGGCTGCCACCGCAATAGGTTTGGCAGACACCGCTTGTGGTAAAGCCGTGGAAGAAGGAGCTCTCCGGATTCAGATACTCGCTGGAAAGCAAGTTTGCCAGATAATCCACGCAATCCTCAAAGGAGGAAAAGCTGGCCCAGTTTCCGCTGCCGCCCAGGCCCGCCAGATTGTTGCGGTTTCTGGCCAGGCTGCTGGTACCGTTTGCAGATTCAAATTCACAGATGGAGATGAGGAAGAGTGCGTTTACGCCGTATTTCTTTTCGGCCCGGGCAAAGGCTTCGCCCATGCCCACCATAGCGTCTTCCAGGCAGAGCTCCAAGCGTTCCCCATCATAGCCGGTGATGGTCCGCATATCCTGCCCCTGGACATAGAGGTATTCCGCGCTGGAGCCACTCAGGTCCAGGTGTGCGCTGGGAATGTATCCACTGATCCCATTCCACTGTACCCGGTGCCATTTCCCGTCGATAAAGGCTTCCAAAAGGTAGCATTCATCGCCGGCTTTCACGGGAAAGATCTGAAAGGAATCCTCCCTGGCTTCGGAATAGATATAGACTGTATCCTTGTGATCCAGAACCGGGTAGGGAGCGAAAAATCCTGTCCCCTGTTCTCCCCAGCAGGGAAGAGCAGTGTGAAGATCGGTAAAGCTAAGTGCATTTATGTTGTTGGCAAAGATAAGATCTTCGATGAAATCCCTGCTGATTTTTTGCTTGGCTGTTGCCGTTCCTGCATTTTCAGTATCCTCTGCGGCAAAAGCTGCCCCAGGGCCCAGCAGAAGCAAAAGTGCTGCTGTGAGCAGGAGCATTGCCGCTTTCCCAGTAGCTTTGCGCAAAAAATCAAACTCCTTTCTTTGGAGGGAGCTCCTCCTGTTTTCCTTTGCTGCAGCCATTCCCTGAAGCAGCAAACCGCTGCATTATACCACAGGAGAAAATGCTTGTCAAAAATCATAGCTTGTAACTGGTATTTTATACTTTGCACAGAAGGCTTTTATTGCCAAAAGTCCCGGAGATGGGTATAATAGAAAAGAAGCATGCAGCTTTCCTGCGCCCGGGCTGAGGTGAATGCCTGTTTTTCAGAAAGGTCTTTTTTGAAATATGGATCAAACAGCACAAAAACGATGGGCAGAGCTGGCGGAAAGAGCTTTCTCCCGCTGCTGCTATACTTATACGGAATTTCTCAGCCTGGCAGAGCAGGATAGCCTTTCCCGCTTTCCTCTGGGAAAAAATGCGGCGCCTCTGCATTTTTGGGGTGGATTCCCGGAGGCGGAGCGAAAGTTGGCCTGCTTTGGCAGCCCGGAACTTTGCGGCTATGAAGAGGAGCCGCCGCTTTGCTATATCGAGATCAAAGCGCGGCAGGCGCGCTTCGCGGAGCAGCTGAGCCATAGGGATTTTCTTGGTGCCCTGCTTTCCTTGGGGCTGCGTCGCTCCCTGCTGGGGGATATACTGATCTACGAAAACAGGGGCTATCTGATCTGCTTTGCCCACATGGGGAGTTTCATTCTGGAGCAGCTGCAGCAGGTGCGCCGCACCAGTGTTTTCTGCAGCCTGGTGGATGTGCTTCCGGATGTTTCGCTGCTGCTTCCGGAGCCCCAGGGCTTTCAGGTGGCATCAGAGCGGCTGGATGCCCTTCTGGCTGCAGTTTATCATCTGTCCCGCAGTGAAAGCCAGCTGCTTGTCAGCCGGGGCAGAGCAGCTGTGAACGACCGGGAATGCCTTTCCGGTGATACGCTTTTGCAGCAGGGGGACAGGGTCTCTCTGCGTGGCTATGGTCGTTTTCTTTATGAAGGGGCCGTAGGCAGCACCAGAAAGGGAAGATTGCGGGTTTCTGCCCGTGTGTTTTAGTCCTTTTTCGCCGGTATTTTGATTTTTCTGCAAGAGAGGAGGCGCGGGCGTGGAGGATTTTTTCGCCAGCAGGTTTTACCAGTTTTTGTCTCTGATCAGCACGATCATTATTCCTATCGTGGGCTTTCTGGTGAGTTATTTTCAGATCCGGGATGCGCGTACCGAAAAAAAGATACGTAATTTTAAGATCACCAGTGAGATCACGCCGGAGGATCGGGGGGAATATGTGGAGCACTGCCTGGCGCTGTACAAAGAAAAATTTCAGTCTCAGATCCGGCAGCGGCGGGTAGTGGTACGTAATCTGCTTTATAAACGCAGCTGGATGCAGTCCCCGGATAGCCAGCTTTTTCATGATCTGAACGATATAGAAGTGGAAATCACGGATCAGCATTGGGAAAAGCATCCGCCCCGTGCTGCTTTTCTTCCCTATCCCCGGGAGGGCTTTGCAGCCAATCGGAAGTATGGCCTGAGCGGGAACAGCAGTAAGCTTTTTAACGGTAAACTTTTTGCTTTGGAATCTTTGAGCGGGGATTTGAATGCAGGGAACCTGCGGGTTTCCGTGAAAAACGGTGCTTACTTTGATTTTTTGGACAGCTGCGAATATCTGGCCTATGAGATGGCCTATGTTCGACGGGTAAAGCGTATTCGTCCACCTTATCCTTTGCGTTTGATCCCTGCCTTTTCCCTGCTGCCAAATCGTTCCCGCGTCGGGGATGTTTTTGATTTGGACAATCGTTTTGCAGGCATTGGCATCAATACAGCCACCATTCTTTATAATGTGGAAATGCCCGGGGCTGCCTTGGATGCGCCGGAAAAAACGGAGCGCCGAGCGATCCTTTTGCTGCACCACCGCTCTTCTCAGGTAGCCGAAGGCATCGGTGCCATTCATGTGATCCCAGCCGGTTCTTATCAGCCGATCGGGCAGAAGCTGGATTCCCCCTTCAATCGGAATATGGCAAACACGGTCTACCGGGAATTCGGAGAAGAGCTGCTGAACATTGATGAGCTTGCCCACCTGAATGCGGAGGAGCTCCTGGATGAGAAGCTGCGTCGTTGGAAGGTCCTGCTGCTGGGCTTTGGGATCGAGCCTTTAAATACGAAGATCGAGGTTCTGACCACTCTGCAGATCGATCTGGCACTGGAGGAAAACCGCCGCATCTTCGGAAATTGCCGCAGTCTTTCGCAGCTGGAAAACTTTTTCAGCACAAATTACGAAGGGCACCTTAGCCTGGTTCCCCTGGAAAGAAGGAATTTGCTGCAATACCAGCGGGATCCCCGCATGACCCCGGCCGGGAAGGAGCTGCTTTCCATTTTGCTGGAGCATGAGGACTATTTTTTAAAGCCGCCTGCGGCCCCTAATAAAAAAGCAGAGCCGATGCCTGTGCAGCATCAGCCCTGCTGGAATTCCTGGGAAAAATAAAACTGCAGGCTGGCCAGAGAAAGGGTTTAGGGCAGCAGCTGCTCCACCAGCAGCTCTCTCTGTTCGGCTTCCCTGCGGACATGATAGAGTGTGAAATGCCCCTTGCTCAGTGTTTCTGCATCCAGAAGCTCCTGCAGCAGGGGGTATTCTTCTTCCTCCACCCGCAGGGAGATCCCACAGGATTCGCTTACGCTGCGCAGCGTGGGTATGACCTGTACCGGGAAATGTGCTTCCAGAATCTTTTCTGCCTGAATGGCATCATGGGTGGAATTGAAAGAGAGCATGTAAAAAGAAGGCTTTCGCATAAGTATTCCTCTGCTTCATATTTGTTTGCCGGAAAGAAAGGATTGGCAGCTTAAATAAAAATATGTTATTATGGTTCCATTAAAATTTTATCCCTGCGGAGGCTGTGCCCTTCGCAGGCCCGGGGAGTTTTTTTATGGATTTTAATCAGCTTGAATCCTTTTTGGCAATTTCCCGCTATAAAAGCTTTTCAAAGGCGGCAGAGTCCCTTTTCCTGACGCAGCCGGCTCTGAGCAATCATATTGCCCGTTTGGAACGGGAACTGGACGTGATCCTTCTGGAGAGAAGCAGCCGCAAAACTGAGCTGACTGAAGCCGGGCGCCTGTTTTTTTCTGCTGCTCAGGATCTGTTGAATCACCGGGAGCAGGTAGTCGCCAAAATGCGGAATTACCGGGATAATATTGAAGGAGAGCTGAGCATCGGTGCCAGCTCCATTCCTGCCCAGTATCTGCTACCGCCTATCCTGGCCCGTTTTAGTCGGGATTATCCTCAGGTGATTTGCCATATTCATGATAACAGTTCGCAGGAGCTGGAAGAGCTGCTGCTTTCCAAATTTATGGATTTCGGTCTGGTGGGCAGCCCCCCGCTTAATCCGGAGTTGGTCTATGAGAAGATCGCTTCTGACGAGCTGGTGGTGATCACACCGGCCAGAGCTCCTTTTCTGGAGAGGGACAGTATTTGCCTGGATGAACTTTTGGAGCATCGCTTGGTGCTGCGGGAGGATGTCTCCGGCACCCGTAAGGCTTTTGAGGATGCACTGGCTGCACATGGCGGTAATTACCGGGTGCGCCCGGCCCTTTATGTGGGGAACACAGATATGGTGAATCTGTGTGTGGAGCAGGGCATGGGACTTTCCGTGACCTCTCATATATCCGCGAAGGATGCAGCCAATCTGGGAAAGCTGCATATCATGCACCTTTCGGATCTGCCCATTTACCGGGAGTTTCATTTTGTATATCTGCGCGGCCGGGTGCTGGCCCCCAGGGCACAGCTTTTCCGGGATTATGTGCTGAACCGAAAATAGCCGCCACCTGCTTATCCTAACATAGGCCGGCAGGGATTTCAAATGCTTTTTGGGGAAAGCCCGGTGCTTTTCCGGGTGCTTTGCAGATTTCAAAACGGCTTTATCTTCCCTGTGCAGTTTTCTGCATAAGCGCAGAAGGAATAAGAACAAATTTGAGCTGGGCGCAGCCCTTCTTTGCACCCGTTTTTGCTGCTTTTTGCTGCGGTAGAGGAGAAGCCTCTGCCTTCAGCCCAGAGCTACATCCAGGATCATCATCACGGAAAAGCCTATCAGAGTAAAAAGGGCCATGATCTCCTTCCGCGCATTGCTCTGGCTTTCCGGGATCAATTCCTGTACCACAACGTAGACCATTGCACCGGCGGCAAAGGAGAGCAGGAAGGGCAGAAACAGGCGGGCTTTTAAGGCCAACAGGGCTCCGACCAGGCCGGAAAGGGGCTCCACCAGGCCGCTTAGCTGCCCTAAAAAGAAGGATCTCCCCCGGGAAAAGCCTTCCCGGCGCAGCGGTACGCTGACGGCTGCTCCTTCCGGAAGGTTCTGTATGCCGATGCCCACTGCCAGCAGGCAGGCTGCGGGCAGGCTGGCACCCTCCAGCCCATATGCAATGGAGGCGAAGGCCACACCTACGGCCAGCCCTTCCGGGATATTGTGCAGCGTGATGGAGAAAACCAGCATCCAGCAGCGTTTCAGGCTGCTCTTCTTTTCCGGATCCGCTGTTTCCCTGCTGCTTTCCAGCCAGCGGCTGAAGAGCTTATCTCCCAGAAAGAGCAGCAGCCCACCGGAGAGGAAGCCCAGTGCTGCCGGGGGCCAGGCAGAAGAAAAGATCTCTTCAGCCAGTTCAATGGCAGGGGAAAGCAGTGACCAAAACGCTGCCGCGATCATTACTCCGGCGGCAAAGCCCAGCATTGCATCCATGATATTCTTGTGCATGCTGCGAAAAAAGAATACAAAGCCCGCCCCGCAGGCGGTCAGTGCCCAGGTAAAAACAGTAGCCAACAGTGCCTGCAGGGGATAACCTATATTCAGGAAAGAATCCAACATAGCTGCCTCCTGATTGCGTTTTGCTTTTATCAGTTTATGAGGCGGGAGGAAATTTGTGCGGGAGCCCGGAGCCTGCTCCCACAGAAAGCCACACAGAATTTTATTACTACCCTTTCGCTGTGCGCAGAAGGGAAATTGTATCTGTGCGTCAAAATTGACTAAGAATACCCGAAGCCCTTTTGTGGGAGGATGAAAACGTGAAGAAATTTTGTCTCAGCCTGTTTTTTTCACTGCTGCTGTTTCTGCTTTCGGCAGTTCCGGCCTTTGCTTTTGAGGTGAATGCCAAGGCCGCTATTTTGATCGATGCCGATTCCGGACGGGTGATTTATGCGCTGAATGCTCATGAATCCCTTCCCCCCGCATCAACCACGAAGATCCTGACAGCATTGCTTACTCTGGAGCAGGTAGAGGATCTTTCCAGGATCGTCACCCTGCCGGATGATTTTCAGAATGTGGGGGAGAGCGGCATCTACCTGGAGCCCGGGGAAAGCCAGAGCATTGAAGATCTGCTCTATGCCCTGATGCTGCGCTCGGCCAATGATGCGGGGCAGGCTTTGGGGATCGGCGTATCCGGCAGCGAGGAGGCTTTTGTTCAGCTGATGAACCGGCG
>JAUMYD010000007.1:0-12044 GCA_030528765.1 Bacillota bacterium | reverse complement strand
CCTGCAGGACAGTCATTGGGCCAACCCCCATGGTTTGGATGCAGACGATCACTATACCTCTGCCCATGATCTGGCCATGATTACCCGTGAGGCAATGAAGCTCCCCAAGTTCAATGAGCTGATTGTTTCCGAAAGCTGGACCATGCCCTGGGAAAGCAATGAATATGACAGGACTCTCTATAATCACAATCAGTTACTGGATCTTTACGAAGGCGGAGATGGCGTGAAAACCGGTTATACCAGTAAATCCGGCAGCTGCCTGGTGGGCTCTGCCAGCCGGGATGGCCTGCGCCTGATCGGCGTGGTGCTGAATTGCGATGCACATTATGAGGAAATGTGTAAGCTGCTTGATTATGGCTTTGCCTCTTATGAATCCCAGCAGCTGGCTGAAGCCGGAGATATGATCGGCTCTGTGAAAGTGCTTAACGGAAATGTGAAACGCCTGGATGTGGTTCTGGCAGAGGATGCCCGCATTACCGTGGAAAAAGGCACCCGGATAGAAAGCGAGCCGGAATATGATTTTCCGCCGGCTATGGAGGCCCCCCTGGCGGACGGGCAGATCATTGGCACGGCGCGTTATACCGATGGGAAAGGAACGGTATCAGAGATTCCGATCTGTGTAAAAGGGGAAGCGCAGCGCTATACTTTTGGCCTTGTCTGGAAAAGTGTCTGGCGAATGTTTTTTGGTGCTTTCCTTGATCTTCCTCCGGTAGAGGAATAGGATCCTCTTTTGAAGAGAAGGGCGGCCGGAGAGATAGAGAAAAGGATGCAGAAGAGTACATAACAGAAAAATCACCCGCATAGAGTCTATCGGGTGATTTTTTATGTTGGATATTCTCTGGTCTCTGCTTCTGGTTTTTTCCCTGCTTTTTGCTGCCTTCGGTCTTTGCTGCGGGGGAGGACGCGGTCTCTTTGCTGATGGGGCTTTGTGGGCTGATCTGCCTTTGGATGGGGCTGCTGCGGGTCGCAGAAGCGGCTGGCTTGGTGCAGTCTTTGGGTAGAATGCTCTCGCCGCTGCTTCGCCGTCTTTTTCCTTCTGTGCCGAAGGGGCACCCGGCCATGGGGGCTCTTGTGATGAATGTTTCCGCGAATCTTCTGGGCCTGGGAAATGCTGCGACACCCATGGGCCTAAAGGCTATGGCCTTACTGCAGGAGCTGAATCCGGATAAGGAACATGCTTCGGACGCTATGCAGACACTGCTGGCTCTGAACACAGCTGCCATTACGCTGATGCCCAGCATGGTGATTGCCCTGCGGACAGCTGCGGCTTCAGAGGATCCGGCCGGGATCTTGGGGGCAACACTGCTCTCTTCTTCCATGGGTATGGCCTTTGCTCTGCTGCTGGACGCTGTCCTGCGCCGAAGAAGGAGGTGAAGCATGGAAGCGATTTCCACTTGGGGGATCCCCTGCCTGCTGCTGCTGATCCCTTTGGCTGCGCTGCGGAAAGGACTGCCTGTTTACGAGCTTTTCGTTTCCGGTGCAGCAGAAGGAGCCCGTCTTTGCCTGGGCATTTTCCCCAATCTTTTGGCCATGCTTCTGGTGATTGGCCTTTTTCGGGAATCAGGTGCATTGGCTGCACTCAGCAGCTGCCTGACACCGCTTTTCGACAGGCTGGGCGTGCCTGCAGAGGTGCTGCCCCTGGCTCTGCTGCGGCCTCTTTCCGGCAGCGGAGCCCTGGCTGCCACAGCGGATATTATTCAGACTTGTGGGCCGGATAGCTTTCCCGGCTTCCTGGCCTCTGTGATGCAGGGCAGCACGGATACGACCTGCTATGTTCTGGCTGTGTATTTTGGCTCTGTGGGCATCAAAAAATATGGGAATGCCCTCAGCTTGGGTTTGGCTGCAGATCTCTTTAGCTTTATCAGTGCTTTCGTAGTCTGCCGGATTCTGTTTCCTATGTGAATTTTGGTTTTGCTGGTTTGACATTCCTTCTTTATGATGTTAGACTAAATTCATAGGCTATGACTTAAAATGGATAGGAAGCGGCAGCTTATGAATATTATGCATTTTGCTGGTGGTGGCGATATCGGCGGCGCCAAAACACATATTTTTTCTCTGGGGAAGCAGCTTTCCCAGGAGAATGCCTTTCACCTGGTCAGCTTCCGTCCCGGCCCCTTTGCGGAGGAAGCCCGGGAGCTGGGCCTGGAAGTCACAGTGGCGGAGCATCCCTGGAATCTGTCGTCCTCCCTGCGTACGGCTTTGAAGGCGGTGGATCGTTTTAAACCGGATGTAATCCATTGCCATGGTGCAAAGGCAAACATGATGGGTGTGCTGGTGAAGCACCTGCGGAAAATCCCCATCGTGACCACAGTGCATTCCGACCCGGCCCGGGATTATATGGGCAATCCACTGAAGCAGGGGATATTCGGCAGCATCAATATGCTGGCTCTGCGGCAGATGGATTTTTATATGGCGGTGGCCGGCCGTATGGAAAGCAGCCTGATCCAGCGGGGGATCGATCCGCAGAAGATCTTTGTCATCCATAATGGGCTGGATTTCTCTAAGGCAGCCCCCGCTCCCCGTCAGCTGAGGCCGGAGGATGAGGTGGTGGTGGGCATTGCGGCCCGCCTGACCCCGATTAAAGATATTCCCACATTGCTGCGGGCCTTTGCAAAGGCCCATGCCCGGAATCCCCGCCTGCGGCTGAAGATCGCCGGCATCGGCGAGGATGAGAACAGCCTGCGCGCCCTGGCCAGGCAGCTGGGCGTGGAGGAACGGGTAGATTTCGTCGGCTGGATCACGGACATGCAGTCCTTCTTCTCCGGCGTGGATATCAACGTGCTCTCTTCTTTTTCAGAGACCTTCCCGTATTCCCTGCTGGAGGGTGCTTGCCAGCGCTGCGCCGCCATTGCCAGCGCGGTGGGCGGCATCCCGGAGCTGATCACCCACGGGGAGAGCGGCTTCCTTTTCCAGCCTCAGGATGTGGACGCCTTTGCGGAGTATATTTATCAGATGTCTACGGATGAAGATCTGCGGCACCGCATGGCAGAGGGGCTTTTCCAGGTGGCCAGCAGCCGCTATTCCCTGGAGCATATGAGAAAGACCCAGCAGACAGCCTATGAACGCCTGCTGAAGCGTACTGCCGGGAAGAAGGAACGGCAAGGCGCTGTGATCTGCGGCGCCTATGGCCGGGGCAATGCCGGGGATGAGGGCATCCTCCAGGCCATCGTGGCGCAGATGCGGGGGATCGATGCAGAAATCCCCCTGACGGTTCTCAGCCGAAACAAGCTGGAGACCAGGCTGAAAAATAAGACGGATTCCATCTATATTTTCAATATCCCAGCCTTTATCAAGAAGCTGCGGAAGGCCAAGCTCTTCATTAACGGCGGCGGCAGTCTGATCCAGGATGTGACCTCCTCCCGTTCCTTGTATTTCTATCTTTTTACTCTGTGGGCAGCCCGAATCTGCGGCTGTCGGGTCATCATGTATGGCTGCGGTATAGGACCCATCAAAAAGAAGCATAACCGTCAGCTGGCAGCGAAGGTTCTGGATAAGAATGTGGAGATCATCACCCTGCGGGACAGCAAATCCCTCTCCGTGGTAAAAGCCATGGGGGTAGAGCGGCCAAAGGTGCTGCTGGCGGCGGATCCCACCGTAAATTTTGCCCCTGCTCCTGTGCAGCGGGTGGAAGAGCTGCTGCGGGAGCTGGATCTGCAGCCGGAGCAGCCCATGATCGGCTTCTGCCTGCGGAACTGGCCCGGCTTTGATCATCCCGAATACTTTGCGGAGGCTGCGGAATACGCCTATGAACGCTATGGGCTGATTCCGGTTTTCCTCCCCATTGAGCTACCTAAGGATCAGGAAGCAGCAGCCCGGGTCACGGCTCTGCTGAAGGTCCCTCACCGCATCAGCTCCAGGCGCTACCCGGCCTCTGAGCTGATCGGCCTGCTGGGCTCCATGAAGCTGGTGGTGGGTATGCGCCTCCACTCCCTGATCTTCGCCAGCACAGCCGGAACGCCGGTGATCGGCGTTTCCTACGATGTGAAGGTGGATAGCTTCATTCACGATATCGGCTCAGAAGCCTGCATCCCGCTGGGCAGCTTCAGCAAGGAAGAGCTTCTGCGGCAGATCGATCTTCAGGCAGAGCAGGGCTTTATGCAGGCACCCCAGGCAATGCAGCGCCTGCGGGAAGGCGAGCGCATCAATACGGATTCTGCCCGCAGCCTGCTGGGAAAATGAGTGTTTTCAGCAAAGGACAAGCTTATGCGTCAGATCGTTTGTTTATCCACATCGAATTATTATCCTTTTCCTACCCGCAAGCAAAATGTGATGAACCGCCTGCGGGATGCAGAGATCCTCTATTTTGATCCGCCGGTGAGCTGGCTGGCTCCTTTGAAGGACAAAAATGCCCGCCCCCGCCTGCGGAAATATCGGCTGGGAGCTGAGCAGGCCCGGGAGAATCTAAAGGTCTATGCGCTCCCGCCGGTGCTGCCCTTTGGAAATAAATTCCGCTGGATCAACCGCTGGAACCAGCGGCAGCAGGCCCGTTTTGTGCGGCGTATCCTGCGGGAAAATGGCTTTGAGAAGCCGCTGCTCTGGTGTTATTCCCCCACTGCTGCGGATCTCGTCCCCCGTTTGCCCCATTCCGCGCTGGTCTATGACTGCGTGGACAGGCACTCTGCCTACACGGGAATGATCGATCCGGCTGTGGTGGATTCCATGGAGAAGGAGCTGGCCAGCCGGGCAGATTTCGTGTTCTGCACTGCCCAGGGCCTTTATGAAACGCTGGTGGAATATAACCCGCAAACAAAGCTGATCCCCAACGGCGCAGCGTATGAGCTTTTTTCTCAGGCTGCGGGGGAAAGCTCCGAAGCAGGGGAGCAGCAGCCTGTTTTCGGTTTTGTGGGAATGCTGCAGGATTGCATCGCCTATGATTATCTGCTGGCCGCGGCAAAGGCTTTTCCGGAGGCTCGTATCCAGCTGATCGGCCGCGTGATGCCCGGTGTGGATATTTCCGCCCTGGAAGCCCTGCCCAATATCGAGCTGCTGGGTTTGTTGCCCCAGACGGAGCTGCCCTCCCGGATGAAAGAGTTTGACCTGTGCCTGAATCTTTTCGCGCCCGGCCGTCTTTCCAAGGATGTGAGCCCGTTGAAATTCTACGAATACCTGGCAACGGGTAAGCCCATCGTCAGCACTACGGAGCCCCTGCAGGTGCAGGATTATAAAGATTTGATCTATATCGCAGAGAGTCCGGCTCGTTTTGTAGAGCTGTGCAGGCAGGCGTTGGCAGAAAAAGATCCGGAGCTGCGCCGCCGCCGTATGGAGGCGGGGAAGGCCGCCAGCTGGGAGAATCGTGTGCGGCAGATGGAAGAATGTCTGTCCGGGCAGGGGATCTGGCAGGAATAAACGCCGTGGCTCGGCCATCGGCGAAAAGAACTAAGAAAAGCCCATTTGCAGGAGGTTATTATGAAGCTCATCAATGAAAAAGGTAAGTTGTTCGGAATCATCAATGTTGTGGACCTGCTGGTGCTGCTGGCTGTTGTCTGTGTGCTGGGTGCCATTGTCTGGCAGCTGCTGGGGGATCAGGTGAATGATGCCATCTCCGAGCAGGCAGAAATGACTATGGTGGTTGCCATTGCCGGTGCGCATCCGGATCTGGTGGATGAAGTGATGCGCCAGGATATCGAGGGCTCCAAGATCGTCACGGGCAATCAATATCTGGATGCTTATGTGAGCCGCGTTTGGCTGGAGGATTATGTGAAGCAGATCGAAACTGCGGATGGGGATATCGTGGATGGTACAGACCCCACCAAGCAGGATATCATGGTAGAGATCAAAACCACTGTGGCAAAGGACACCCCCAGCCCGAAGATCGGTTCTCAGGAAGTACGCGCCGGACGAACCTTTATCGTGAAGACCCAGACCTTTGAATGCTCCGGCACCATCTACTATGTGGATATCGCTGATTAAGGAAGGGTAAGCCTATGAGTGAGATCATCCGCAACAGCCTCCTTTGCCGGGGTCTGCGGGCTGCCGGTGGAAAGCTCCTTTCCTGGTGGAGGCAGGGCAGCTTTGCCGCTATGCACCGTAGCCTGCAGAAGCAGAACAAGGATTCCGTCTCCCTGCAGCTGTGGCTGCGCTTCGGGCAGGTGGCAAATTATGCAGAGGACAGCCTTTATTCCCGCGTGCTCCATGGGATCCGGCATTTTTTTGAAAAGCTTGGTGTGATCCTGGCTGCCAGCTGGTTTTACCGCATCCTGCTGGCCATCAAAAACTTTTATCTGCGCATCAGTGCCCACAGCCGGGTCCTGGGCTGGATCAATAGCCTGAGCCTGCACCAGTGGCTGCTGGTGGCCTTTGGCCTGTATCTGCCTTTGGAATATGTGATCCGGGACCTGTTGGATATCCCCCTGCTGGCTTCCGTCTGGGAGGAGCTCTTCCTCTTCGTCTGCTTCTGCATGGTGCTTTGGCGTCGTGCTTTGCAGCAGACGAAAGGCCTGAATCGTGAAACGCCGCTGGATGCCTGGATCCTGCTTTTTGCCGCTGTGGGCTTGGTGCTGGCTGCTCTGGTGCAGCCTTATCCCTATGTGGTCATGCCGGGATATCGTATTGTTGTGCAGTATATGCTTTGGTTTTTTATCATTATCCGTCTGGTGGAAAGTGATAAGGATTTCCAGGTGCTTTATGTGACTATGGGGCTGTTGGTGTCCTTGCTGGCGCTCCATGGTATGTATCAATTTGTTGTTGGCGTGGAGATCCCCGCCCATTGGGTCAGCCAGACGGAGATGGGTGTGCGCACCCGGGTCTTTTCCATCACCGGCAGCCCCAATATTCTCGGTTCTCTGATGGTGCTCTTCGCGCCAATCTGCGCCTCCGGCATCTATTACTGCCGGAAGCCCATCGTGAAATTCCTTTGCCTGGGGCTGGTGGGCTGCTGCCTGCTGACCCTGCTTTTCACCTTTTCCCGCGGGGCCTGGATCGGCATGATCGTGGCCGTCCTGCTCTTTGCCCTCTTTGTGGATAAGCGCCTGATCGCCTTGATGGCAGCGGGTATCTCTGCTGTTTTGGTGGCAGTGCCTTCCATCACCAGCCGCATCACCTATCTGTTTACCCAGGATTTTGCGGAAGCCTCTGCCGTTGGCGGCCGTGCCATGCGCTGGGAATTGGGGCAGTCCCTGCTGACGGAAAGTCATCCCTGGCTGGGTTTTGGTCTGGGGCGTTACGGTGGTGCAGTGGCCATGCAGAATCAGATCCTTGACCCCACGGAGACCTTCGATTATTTTTATCTGGATAATTACTATTTGAAAACCATGGTGGAAATGGGCTACCTGGGCTTCATTTTCTTTTGCCTGTTGCTGCTGGCTCTGGTGATCTGGGGGATCCGCGCTATTCAGCGGAGCGGGCCCAGGCTTTCCACTCTGCCCGGTGACCCCCTGACCCGCGGCATTGGCAGCCCCCGCATTCTGGCAGTATCCCTTTTTTCCGGCATGATGGGCGTTTTGGTACACTGTCTCTTTGAGAATATTTTCGAAGAGCCTTTTATGAGCTCCTATTTCTGGGCCATGGCTGCTATGCTTCTGTATCTGGGCTTTTTCCGAAAGAAAGCAGCGGCGCCGGAGAATCCGTAAAACAAAAAGGCCTATCCCGATTCTGATTCGGGTAGGCCTTTTTTGCATCAATCATCCCGGAAAGGAGCTGCATAAATGAAAAAATATGCGCTTTTGGTTTTCCTGCTTTCCCTTTGCCTTTTCTGCACAGCCTGCGGCAGTCAAGAGACGCCGACCCCGGTGGAAGGTCTGCGTGTCTATACCCAGCGGGATCAGAAAGGTGAGCCCTTGCCGCCGTCTTTGATTCTGGATGAGGAAGAACAGCGCTTTACCCTCTTTTATTCTGCATGGAGCAGCTATGCCGGGGCAGGAAGCTATACTGTGTTTTCAAGTCGTGTTGTTCCGGACAGCCCGAAAGAAAGCAGTGGCAGCGAGACCGGAAATTACACAGAAGAGGGTCATTATTTGCTGCTGAAAACCTCTGATGGGGAACACCAGCTTCTCTTTGAGAAAGCCGGGGATAGCTTCATCTTTCGTGCGGAGGGTTCCACGGCCTTCCCCTTTGCGAAGGTAGAGGATGGCGCGGTGTTCCGCTGATTCCCATGGCCGCTTTAAGAAAGAGCTTACTGTGAATCCTTCAGCAGAGTGCAGAGTTCTTCAAAAGCTGCCGCATCGCTATGTGATGCAAAAGAAAAACTTTGGTATATGGAGTGGTCGCCATTCCAGTAGAGATAGAGCCAGGGCCCGGAGCCGCCGGCTTCGGTCGGGGAGCTTCGTTTTGATACGCTGCCCCCGCTTATGCAGGCCAAAAAATTTGTCCATTCCTCTTCGCTGAGGTCTTTTGTTCCGGAAAGGGTGATATTCGCCTCTGTCAGGGGCCAATTCTTTCCCTCTCTTTTTTCATGGTAAAATTGATATTTGCCATCCGCAATATAAAAATGATACCTTTGATAGTCCGGCGGATAGGTGGATGTTGCATAGGTATAGTAGAATTCTGTAATCTCCTCCAAAGCAATCTCTTCCCCCACGATGGCTTTCCTGTTTCCCGGCAGAAGCTTTGCCGGGAGATTCATTCGATCCCCGCAGAGAAAGCAAATGAAAAAGAGAAGTAAAACAGCGAGCATTGCAGCGCCCAAAATTCCAATCACAGTGTGCTTTTTCCTTTGTATTTTCCTGTCCTTTTTATGAGCTTTATCCATTTTATTAAAACCTCTGTTCCCTCGGAATTCCCGGGAAAGCGAATCTCCCAGCGGATATTGTCTCCGCTACAAAGAAATACCCGATTTTTCCATTCGGGTGTTCTTGTTTTTTGTTTGCCCGCTGCTTTCAAAGAGAAAGCTGATTTTCAGCGGGTTTCTTATATGCAGCTTTAGCGGCCCAGGGAGTAAACTTCAAAGCCTGCTTCTGTCAGGCTGGGCTCGTCCGCAAAATTGCGGGTATCATAAAAGAGCTTCCCGGCCATGGCTGCCAGCATTTCTTTGGCGGGCAGGGCCTTATACTGCTGATGATGCACACCCAGAAGAACCAGATGGCTCCCGGCGCAGGCCTCCGCTATATCGCCCTGGTAGGCTTTGACGAAGGGATCATGCCGCTTCACAGCCACGCCGTTCTTTTCCAGTAAGGCAGCCAGCTTCAGCACGGGGCTTTCCCGGATGTCATCTACGTCTGGCTTATAGGTGAGACCCAGGATCGTCACCTGGGGCTGCTCCACGTCCTCCAGCAGCTCATAGATATGGGCCGCCACGTATTCCGGCATATAATCATTGATCAAACGGGCCTGGTGGATCAGCTTTGCCGTGTCCGGCTGCTTCTCAATGATGAACCAGGGGTCCACCGCGATGCAGTGCCCGCCCACACCGGGGCCGGGCTGGTGGATATTGACGCGGGGATGCTTGTTGCAGAGCTGGATCACCTGCCAGACGTCGATATCCAGATTTTCGCAGATCTGAGCCAGCTCGTTGGCGAAGGCAATGTTGATATCCCGGAAGGTGTTTTCCGTCAGCTTGCAGAGCTCAGCGGTGCGGGCATCGCACTGGTAAATTTCTCCCTCCACAAAGCTGCGGTAAAGCTCTGCGATCTTCTGGGCAGAGATGGCATTGATGCCCCCGGCGATGCGGCTGTTATGCACCAGCTCATAAAGGATCTGCCCGGGGATGACCCGTTCCGGGGAATGCCCCACAAAAAGCTCCTCACCCATTTTCAGGCCACTCTTTTCCAGAATGGGGAGCATCAGCTGCTCCACGGTACCCACGGGGGAGGTGGATTCCAGAATCACCAGATTGCCCTTGCGGATGTAAGGCAGGATCATTTCCGTGGCTGCCTGCACATAGCGCATATCTGCTTTTTTCTCTTCCGTAATGGGGGTGGGAACTGCGATGATGAAAACATCCGCCTCTTCCGGCTCCATTGCACCCCGCAGCTTACCGGAGCTAACCACTTCTTTTACGAAGTTGTCCAGGTTTGCTTCCTCAATGATGATGGAGCCCTGGTTCAGCGCTTCGATCACCGCCGGGTTTTTATCCACACCCAGGACCGTGTGCCCATGTGCGGCGAACATAGCGGAAGTGGGCAGACCGATATATCCCAAACCAATAACGCAGATCTTCATAATATGCCTCCGAATCTACGAGATAAAAATAGACACAGTAACTGAATAATAGTATCATAATAAAGGAAGGAAGTAAAGCTGAAGCTGGATTTTCGGAATTCTTCTTCCTTCTCCTGCAGCCCTTTCCTGCGGCGCGTCCTCTTGATAGGGAGCGAGAAAGCGGAAAGCGCATATTCTCTGCATTATGCAGAGGATGTGGGGAACAAAAAAGCAGCAAAATGCGTCTGTTTATCATGAGATAGCTTCATTTTGGCTGGATTTCCTGGCTTTGCCTATTGCCCGCCGAATTAAAAGAAGCCTTATGAAAATATAGAAAGGATGTATGATTATGGCAAAATTCAGTATCCTTCCTTTGCTCCTGGCCGGGCTGCTGCTCTCCGGTTGCGGTCTTTCAGAGCCTCTGCCTCCATCGGAGCCGGTGGAAATTCAGCTGGCGCCCAATGAATTCCGTTTAGCCAGCCTGCCGGAGCTGGAGCCTTTTGCCGCCTATAGCGAGATCAGCGCCCGTTATTATGAAGAATATGCAGATCAGCTGATCCCGGCGGAGGACTATGGCCGCCTCTATCCTTTTGCGGGAAAAAGCATCTATAGCCCGGAGCATTACATCCAGCAGGCCGTGTATGGCCTTTGTGATGCGCAGGGCCGCATCGTGGTTGACCCGGTCTACAGCGGTTTCACCATCTGGGAGGATGCAGGGGTAGAGCTGCTCAGTCTGTATCAATACTCCGATGTGCCAAATCGGGAGGTTTTCCTATATAGTGGTCAATGGGAAACCATGTGCGTGGCGGCAGCGGATGGCTCCTGGGTGACAGAAGAGATGATGGGTTATATGCTGGGCATGGATGCATCGTATTTTGTGACAGCCAGCAGCCCGGAGTATTATGAGGAGGAAGACGGCTACCGGATTGTGGAGCATTCCCAGACGATCTATGTGTATAACACGGAGGGGCAACTGCTCCGCAGCATCGAAAATGTGGAGCCTCTGGGCTATTTCGAAGGAACACTGTCCTTCCGCGACAGCCAGGGCAATGCCCGGGTGCAGGATATAGCAGGGAACACCATCCTGGAGGGCTTCGAGGAGATCAGCCCCTTTTACGGAACCTATGCCATCGCGAAGCTGGACAATGACCGCTATGTGCTGGTGGATCGGGAAGGGAACTATGACCCGGAAAAGGACTATACCTGGCTCTACTATAACGAAAGCAATGGTTACTATGATTTCATAGGTGGTGTCTTGGATGAGAATGGGGAGATCATTCCCGAGAGCAGGGGCAGACACGGCAATGGTGGCAGTGTGCAGGTGGATGATTTTACCGGCCATCGCATCATTGATGACCATGATTACGAGAACAAGATCTTTACCCTGCGGGATCTGGATAGCGGAGAGAGCTTCACGAAAAGCGGCGGGGATGCCTGGATGAGCTATCTGGGGAATGGCTGGTGCTCCTGGATCACCCATGTGGACGATGTGCTCAGCATGGAGCTCTACAAGCTGGGGGATGAAGAGGATAGCCCGCCCAGACACTCCATCCCGGATGGGGACAGCTGCTTTCTGCTGAATGCGCAGGTGGTGGTGATCCCCCTTTCCAGCGAAATCACGGAAACCAACGAATTCGGTGAGACATCCAGCTATACGGCTTATACGGATGTGCTCTTTCTGGATCTGGAAAGCGGAGAAGAGATCGCCCGCGTCCCCGGGCAGCTGTACTGGCAGTTGCAAAATCTGGGTGTGCTGATCGACCCCCCCCGGGATTGGAACGGCGGCTATCTTTATAACACAAAGGGAGAGCGCCTTTTGGAGGGAAAATATCATGCGGCCAGAGGGGCCGGAAATGGCCGCTGGGCGATTAGCGGCAGCACCTACACAGGCCTGCTCAATGAAAACGGCGAATGGATTATTCGTTTTTGCGTGAACAGCTTGGATTAAAGAATAGTGCTTCAAGAATAGT
>JAUMYD010000096.1:4735-7293 GCA_030528765.1 Bacillota bacterium | reverse complement strand
TGTCCTATTCACTATTCTTTTTTCTATTTGTCACACATCATTGTATCACCTACAGTGGCGAATCTCTCGGTTTCCCGGCGAAGCCGGGAAACCTTTCAAAAAGGAGCTGTCGCCACAGGGCTCCCTGCGCCTGGTGCGCAGACGCTCCTTTTTGTCGCCTTCGTATGGGGGTTCTGCAAAAATTGCCACCTTGCGAAGCTGGGCTTTGCTGGCGCAAATCCTCAGCTTAGCTGCCTCGCAATGACGCAGGGTGAAAGTTTCCCCTGCGACCAAAAGTTAAAGTTTCCTGGGTCCCTTCTTTTCAAAGAAGGGACGGTTTACCCACTTCGAAGCCCTTTGATACACATGGGAAAGCCCAATAAAAATACCCCTTGCCAAAGACATGAAAGGAGCGAAGCCCAATGAAAAGACGAATCCTGTGTATCCTGCTGCTGCTCTGCCTGATGCTTTCTGCCTGCGCCGGGGAAGCCCCCGCCGAAGCGGAAGCCCCGGGAAGCCCGGAACTCTCCGCAGAGGTGGAAATCCCGGAGGAAAACCCGGAAACGCCCGCGGCAGGAGAGAAGATCGGTATCATCAGTCCCTATCAGAATCTGAATCTGCGCGTCCTGGCCGAAACCGCGAAGCCGGAGGACTATGTTTGCAGCTATTGGTCTGACGAATATCCCTTCGAAACGGAGAAGATCGTGGAATGCATTGAGGCTTCACTGAATGACCCGGAGGTGGGCCTGCTCCTGATGAATTCTGTCCATGGGGATATCGCCGCAGCCCTGGAAGAAACAGCAGAGCTGCGGCCGGAGGTCCCCCGTTTTGTTTGCCTGAGCGACAGCATGGTAGAGGGGCTTCCCCGCCAGGCTGATCTGCTGCTGGATTTTGACTATCCCGCTCAGGCGAAGCGCATGGTGGAGCAGGCTGTGGAGATGGGCGCGGAGAATCTGGTCTATTATGAGTACTGGGAGTGGAAAAACCGCCCGGAGGTGGCGGAGGAGCTGGAACGGATGGAGGAAATTTGCCGGGAGCTGGGGATTTCCTATCAAGCGGCGCTGGGCCCGGAGGCCATGGGCCACGAAAGCCACATCTTCGTACCGAAGGACCTGGCCAGGAGAGTGACGGAGCTGGGGGAAAAGACGGCCTTCTGCAGCAGCGCCGGGAATTTGCAGCATGTGCTGATCGCTGCCGTTCTGGAGCATGGGGGAATTTACCCCGGGCCGGTCTGGCCGGAGCAGCTCGTGGATCCGGCGGAGGATATTCTGGGCAGCAGCCGGGAAGAGGACGATTTGAAGACCGGCTATTCCATCAGCCACCTGGACGCCCGGCAGCAGCTGCGGGAGAAGGGTCCGGATGGGCGCATCGCGGATTTCCCCATCAGCTATTCGGAGCTGGAGCTGCGCGCTGCCTATGAATACGCCCGGCTCTGGCTGGCCGGGGAGCTGCCGGAGCAGGGCGTGGATAAGGGGGCGCTGCTGCGCATCATGGAGGAGATCAGCGGCGTGGATTGCCACCTGGAATTTGAGGATTATTTCGGGGATGACCTGAATAAGCATGTCCTGTATTACATAGAGCCGCAGCTGGTGGAATGGGAGTGATCCGCTGGAAAATCTCTTCCTTATTGCATAGGGAAGCGCGCCGGGATGACAGCTGACAGTTGACAGTTGCGGAGGCGAATCAAAGGCTTTGTCTTTGATTCGCATAGGAAAGCGGTAGGGAGGCTGACTGCCCTTCTTCCCATGCGTTTCGGATTCTCCGAAACGCCACAACAACTGTCCATTTTCCACTCTCCACTGCCCACTGCCCCTTCTCACGCTGCTGTAAGTCTCACTGCCAATTCTCAATTTTACGATGCGAAAGGAGCGAAGCCCAATGAAAAGACGGATCCTGTGTCTCTTGTTGCTGCTTTGCCTGCTGCTTTCTGCCTGCGCCGGGGGAGCGCAGTATGGCATTTTAGCCCGACACGGAACAGTGGGATTGTATTGTGGCGGGTCTGAAGGATTTCTGCTCTCCCGAAGCGACCTGCGGCCTTTGGCGCAAGGATTGTCCGACTGGAAATGGCTGTATTTTTATGGTTTGCGGATGTTCTTTGAATAATCTATCCTCAACATCCAAAAAATTCATTTGAGGCGTCATGGAAAGAAAAAGCTGACCCGAAATGCCAACTACAATACCATTCAGCCCGATGGGATCATTCCCCAATGGCCGGAAGAGTTCCATAACCGTAGCAGAATTGGCCATTGGGCAGGTGTCACGGTCTGCGGCGGCATTGGGAAGAGACTCCTTATGATGTTGGTGGGCAAAAGCTTCTTTATCGGGAATAGTCTGCTGAAGAGCCGCGGCTGGAACAAACGCGAACACTAATGTCATCATACGGTTTTTCTTTCCGAAAGGGTTTGCTTTCCGAAGAGTTGGCGATCTAGAGCTAGTGCTCGTTGAAACGCTCCTGAATAAGCGTTCCGGAAAACATCTTGATTGAAAAACTCCATGTAAAGTTTTCTTAGCGAAGAGTGTTGCACTCGGTTGATAATCTTCCCCTTTCCGAATACGATACGCATTGCAGAAAAATCCTC
>JAUMYD010000096.1:0-4725 GCA_030528765.1 Bacillota bacterium | reverse complement strand
CGTAAGCAGAAGGAGGATCAACTGTTTTACGGGCACCCACGTCGCCAGACTGCTTTGTGCTACCGCAGCAAAACAGGCTGGGACTTTGTTTTTCTGCAGATCTCTCGGGCAACTCTTTTGCTTGTGAAATGCATTGAAAAATGTTAAAATAATCTGATCCGCTTCGCAAAGAAAATTATAAAACGGAGTATTTTGCTATGATGCTGAAAAGAATTGTTGCCTTTATCCGCAGGGAGGCTATTTTGTGTTGTTCTGCCCTTTTGGCAGTCGGCTCTATGCTGCTCGTCCCTCCCAGTACCGATTACTGGGATTATATTGATTGGCCGGTTCTTTCCCTGCTGCTCTGTCTGATGCTGGTGGTGGGGGGCTGGCGCAGTCTGGGCCTTTTCCGAAGCATGGGAAGCGCATTGGTGCGCAGGGTGCGTGGCAGCAGGGGGCTGGGCTTGGTTCTGGTGGGCCTGTGCTTTTTCAGCAGCATGCTCATTACCAATGATGTTGCCCTGATCACCTTTATCCCCTTCACGATTTCCTTTTTTGTGGAGAACGGCTTGCAAAAACAGCTGATCCCGGTGATTAGTCTGGAGACGGTGGCTGCCAATCTGGGAAGTATGCTTACCCCCATCGGAAACCCACAAAATTTGTATCTTTTCTCTCTGGGGGGCTGGTCTGCAGGGGAATTCCTGCTGCTTATGGCCCCCTTGACCCTGCTTTCTCTGGTGGCGATTGCGCTTTTGCTTTGGCTGCGGCCCAATGAAGCACTGCTGGCCTCTGCTGCTGTGCAGGGAGAAAAAGCCATCCCTGGGTTGAGAAATATTGCAAAGAGCTGGCGCTTTTGGCTCTATAGTCTTTTGTTCGCGGTGTGCCTGTGCCAGGTTTTTCATGTGCTCCCGTTTTTTGTCGTGCTGCTGCTGGTTCTGCTGGCAGTGCTCTGCTGCGATGCCTCTTTGCTGAAGCAGGCAGATTATAGTCTGCTTCTGACCTTTATCTGCTTTTTTGTTTTCGTAGGAAATGTGCAGAATATGCCTGCCGTTCGGGATTGGCTTTCTGCGCTGATCTCCGGGCGGGAGCTTTGGCTGGGGATCGCAGCCAGCCAGGTGGTGAGCAATGTGCCTGCGGCTTTTCTGCTCTCCGGTTTTAGTCAGAATTACTCTGCGCTGCTTTGGGGTGTGAATATAGGCGGGCTCGGCACACTGATCGCCTCCATGGCCAGCCTGATCTCTTATAAGTATTATGTAAATATGGAAGGGGCGAAGCCCGGCAGCTATCTGCTGGTTTTTACTGCCTACAATCTGGCCCTTCTGGCAGTGCTTTGCCTGGCGATCCTTTTCTTTTAGCCGGGCTGTTTGTTTTGATCCCTCCCGAAGCCAAAGTCCGTTATTCACATAGAAAGGAGCTTTTTTATGTTGGGGACTCTTGTAAATGTAGCTGCGATCCTTTTGGGAAGTACTGCTGGCGGCCTGCTGAAAAAAGGACTAAAGGAAAAATATCAGGAGGTGCTTTTTCAGGCTGTGGGTCTGGCTGCCACTGGTATTGGCATCAATTCCGTGGTGCAGAATATGCCGGGGAGCAGCCTGCCGGTGCTGTTCATTCTGAGCCTGGCCTTGGGTACGCTTTTGGGCACTGCACTGGATCTGGATCGCCGCTTCAGTGATTTCAGTGCAAAGCACCTTTCTCTTCATTTGGGGGAGGGGCTTTCCACGGCTATTCTGCTCTTCTGTATGGGGACCCTCTCTATTCTGGGCCCTATCGAAAGTGCGGTCAACGGAGATCACAGTCTTCTTTTTGCCAATGCTACCCTGGATCTGATCACTTCTATGATCCTTGCTGCTACTTATGGCTTTGGAATCATGCTGGCTGCGGGGGTGCTCTTTCTCTGGCAAGGGATGATCTACCTGCTGGCGCAGGTCTTAGCCGGTTTTCTCACACCGGAGCTGATGGCAGAGCTTTCTATCATCGGTGGCTTTCTGATCCTGGCCTCCGGCCTTTCTGTTTTAAAGATCCGGAACTGCAAGACCATCAATATGCTGCCATCCTTGCTGGTGCCTATCCTGTTTTTCCTGCTTCGCACTTTTTTTGTCCAGTAAATTTATTCGTAAAAAGATAGAGGAGCACATTTATGCAGCAAAATGAAATGGATGCCCTGCTCCGGGCCTGCCGGCTTTGCCCCCGAAGCTGTGCTGCGAACCGTTTGGCAGGGGAGAAGGGAGTCTGTGGCTGTGACAGCAATTTGCAGATCGCCCGGGCTGCTCTGCATATGTGGGAGGAGCCATGCATCTCCGGAGAAGAAGGCTCTGGGACGGTGTTCTTTGCCGGCTGTGCTTTGGGCTGTGTTTTTTGCCAGAACCGGAAGATCGCCAGGGCAAGGGCCGGGCGCATCGTCTCCCGGGAGCGGCTGGTGGAGATCTTTTTTGCACTGCAGCAGCAGGGCGCAAACAATATCAATCTGGTCACAGCCGGGCACTATATCCCGCAGGTGGCTCTTGCTCTGCAGGAGGCCAGGGCAGCTGGGCTATGCATTCCTGTTGTCTATAACAGCGGCGGCTATGAGCTGCCGGAAAGCCTGAAGCTGCTGGATGGTCTGGTGGATATTTATTTGCCGGATCTGAAATATGCTTCCCCCGCTTTGTCCCAGCGCTACGCCCATGCGGAGGATTATTTCCCCCGGGCCTGTGCTGCACTGGAGGAGATGTTCCGGCAGGCAGGGGAGCCGGTCTTTGATGAGCGGGGGATTTTGCAGCGGGGTATGGTGGTGCGGCATCTGGCCCTTCCGGGGCAGGGGGAAGACAGTAAGGCCATTCTTCGCTACCTTTGGGAAACATACGGAGACCGCATTTATATCAGCCTGATGTCCCAGTATACCCCTTTGCCGCATTGCCGGGATTTTCCGGAATTGCAGCGTAAGCTTTCTGATGCGGAATATGAAGAGTTGATCGATTATGCGGTGGGGCTGGGTATAGAAAACGGCTTCATCCAGGAGGGGGACGCTGCGGAGGAGAGCTTTATTCCAGCCTTTGATTGCAGCGGAGTTTAAGTTAAAACCGTTTGACTTCTGCAAAAATAAATTCTCCTTTCATTATCAAAATAAATATGGTATATTTTTTATATATCCGGAAAGGTGGAATATATCTTGAATATAAAGGAGCTGGGAACATGATCTATAAACAGTTTCAGGATCTGCAATTATCTGCTTTGGGCATGGGAACTATGCGCCTGCCCGTTTTGAACGGAGACGAGGCCTGCATTGATGAGGCCTCTGCTGCAGAGATGGTTGCCTATGCTATGGAACAGGGTGTGAATTATTATGACACTGCCTGGGGCTATCACAAGGGCAATTCCGAGCTGGTGATGGGGAAGATCCTGGAGAAATATCCCCGGGAAAGCTTTTATCTGGCCAGCAAATTTCCCGGCTATGATCTTCGGAACATGGATAAGATCGAGGAGATCTTCCCGAAGCAGCTGGAGAAATGCCGGGTAGAATACTTTGATTTCTATCTGATCCATAATGTCTGCGAGCTGAATATCGATGCCTATCTGGATCCGCAATACGGCATTCTCCCCTATGTGCTGGAGCAGAAAAAGCAGGGTCGCATCCGGCACCTGGGCTTTTCCATTCACGGAAGCTATGAGGTGATGAAGCGCTTTATGGCGATTTACGGGGCACACATGGAATTCTGCCAGGTGCAGTTGAATTGGCTGGATTGGGATTTTCAGGATGCAAAGGCGAAGGTGGAGCTGTTGACTGCGCAGCAGATCCCCGTTTGGGTGATGGAGCCGCTGCGCGGCGGTAAGCTGGCCAGCCTGGCTCCGGAATATGCGGAGAGACTGCAGTCACTGCGCCCGGAAGAGAGCATTCCCGGCTGGGCCTTCCGTTTTTTGCAGAGCCTGCCCCAGGTGACGATGACGCTTACAGGGGCCTCCAGCCTGCAGCAGCTGCAGGAGAATATCCGCATCTTTGGTACAGATGCACCACTGAGCGAAACAGAACGGGATGCACTTTTTGCAATCGCCGGGGAGATGGTGCAGAAGATCGCCCTGCCCTGCACGGCCTGCCGTTATTGCACCAGCCACTGCCCGCAGGGGCTGGATATTCCCACGCTGCTGGAGCTTTATAATGAGCATAATTTTACCGGCGGTGGTTTTCTGGCACCCATGGTGTTGAAGACGATCCCAAAAGAGAAGCATCCTCAGGCCTGCCTGAGCTGCGGAAGCTGTGAGGCAGTCTGTCCGCAGCAGATCAAGATCTCTGCGGCATTGGCAGATTTTGCCGCGAAGCTGAGCTAAGCTGCATGGGCTGTATGTGCGCTTGTATAAGAGAAGCCTGCATCGGGGCTTACCCCGGTGCAGGCATAAACGGAAGGCAGACACATCATGTTGTCTGCCTTTTTCTGAAAAGCGGGAGAAGAAAACTATAAATCAATATACTTGCTTTTCCTTTGGTCAGTTACAGGTTATTTATATGCTTGTTTTGGAGAAAGATATAAAAACATATTGAAAACCAAAAAAGAATACTGCATATGAAAACTTTAATTTGCTTTTTATGTCGTATTTTTTTTGATTATAATATCCGAAAAAATCGAAAGACATATAGTTACACTTTTAAGTGCAGCTCTTATGATAACAATAGTTTTTGGCTTGTGTATGCACAGTTTTACTGCAATAGGAGAAGTACTTAATCTGGGTAGTTTCTTCCATACTGAATTTTGGCTTCAATTAGGAGAAGCCCAC
>JAUMYD010000095.1 GCA_030528765.1 Bacillota bacterium | reverse complement strand
TTAAGGCAAAACTTAAGGGCTTGCCGCCTGCGATTCACAGACAGCAAGCCCTTTCAGCGGCTTAAACAATTTTTACTTTGAAATATTGTCTAACTTTTTGGGGCCACTTCACTCAGGCCGCTCTTTTCTGGTTTTCTTGCAGACTGAAAAATACACTCTCCCCCCAGCCTCCTTAGCCGCAGCTTTTAAAGGAACAATGCAAGGATCAGCAGAATAAAATGCGCCAGGATCATCAAAGGCAAGCCAAGCATAAAGTTTTTATGCAAAGTTTTATGTCGAATCAGACGCATGCTAAGATACATAGCCAGTGCTCCGCCAAAAGCAGCCAGCAGCCAAAGAGTCTTTTCCGGTATGCGTGGAAGATCCCCCTTCTGTGCAGAGTATTTATCGTAGCAGCAGACAAGAAGAGAAATTCCGGAAAGCAGCAAAAAACAAACCAGCCCAAGAGAGGGCAGAAGTGGAAGCGCTGCGAAACAAATGCTTATCATCATTTTTCTGCTCCGTTGATTTAATCCGCAGAGGAGAAGCCGAATTACAGCTCCTGAAGAAACTCAATCTCCTCCCCCAAAGGGCCCCGACAAAAAGAAATATAAATCGGGTAATCCTCACCAAGGGTCAATTTTTTCGGTTCCCTGGTAATGGGGTAGGAAGCGCTGCGAAGCTTTTCCGTGACCATCTCAAGATCCTCCACGGTAAAGGCCAAGTGCTGCCAAAATCCATCCTGATCCTCCTCCGGGCCGGTAGAAAGAATCTCCAGAATGCAGTTTCCGGCATCCAGCATGATACCCCGCTGGTCACCCCAGCGACGGATCACGCTGCAGCCCAACAGTTCCTTATAGAAAGAAATAGCCTTTTCAAAGGCCTGCGGTCCATTTGCCCGCAAAGAAATATGGTGTACTGATTTGATCATAAGCTGCTTCTCCTTATCAAAAATCAATAGATGCTGATACACGAGCCAACTGGATTTGCTTTCTACAGGAAAACAAAGATCCTGTTCCCTCATTCTCAGGGTATAAAAATCGGACGAAGATTGGAAAAAACAATCAAAAGACCGACTGCTGCCAGCAAGGGGCGAACAGGAACCCGGATGCAGCACCATGCAGCTAAAGGCGCAGCCAGAATGCCGCCGCTGATCAGGCCAAAAATAACAGGCAGGCAAGATCGCACTCCGCCCAGCATGAAGAAAAAAACCACTGCTTCCGTCAGGGTAACAAAGGCCTCCGAAAGATTCACACTGCCGATGCTTTTTTTCGCTTCCTCTCCCCCGGCCAGCAATGTGCCTCCCACGATCTGCCCCCAACCGCCTCCACCAAGAGCATCCAGAAAACCACCAAACAAAGCCAGAGGGAGCAACCCCTTCCGAAACCAGGGAATGGGCCTCCCGGAAGAGCGCAGAGCCCGAAAAAAGACAAGTAAGCCCATCAGCAACAGGTAAAAGGAAATGAAATTTTCAAATTCCTTACCGATCTGTAGCAGCAAAAGGCTACCGCATAGGCCCCCCAGGACCCCGGGCAAAAGCAGACGCAGCAGTAAGGAGCGATCCACATTCCCCAGGAAAAGATGAGAAATCCCCGAAACCAGGCTCACCGGCAATTCGGCCCAATGCACCACGGCGCTGAGCAGATCCACAGGGAAAGGGAAAAAAAGTCTCAAAAAACTGCGGCAACTCAAGCCATAGCCCATACCGGCAGTACCGTCCACCAGCTGCGCAAGAAAACCGATCAAAACATAAAACAGAAAGCCGGGCAAAGAAAGCGCCCCCTAAAACAGCCTTTACCCTATTTTATTCAGCAACTCTGCTCATAATGTTATTGAAAAGAACTTCCACGCATTCTTCTTCCGTCCAAATATCCGTATCCAAAACCAGATCCGGCTCAGTCGGTGCCTCATAGGCAGAACTGATTCCGGTAAAATCAGAAATCTTTCCCTCCAATGCCTTACGGTAAAGCTGCTTGGGATCCCGCTTGATGCAGGTTTCAAGCCGGGCTTTAACATAAACTTCAACAAATGACTGCCGGCTGCGACTACGGGCAAAAGCCCGGCCCTCTGCAAAAGGAGAAATCAGTGTCACGATCGTTACAAGGCCTGCATCCTCCAAAATAGAAGCCAGCTCTGCTGTTCTTCGGACATTTTCCTCCCGTTCCCGCTGGCTAAAGCCCAAATCGCTGTTTAAGCCGTGCCGCAATTTATCTCCATCCAGCACATATGTATGAATACCCGCAGATACCAGCTGCCGCTCCACATCCTCAGCGATGGAGCTTTTTCCGGCTCCGGACAGGCCAGTCATCCAGACGATCAGCCCTTTATGCTTGTTTAGTTTCTTCCGCTCCTCAATACCCACGCTACCGGCCGCCCAGCGTATATTTCTCTTATCAAAATCTTCAGCCTCCAAAGCTTCTGTAATGATCCCACCGCCAGCGATCTCGTAATTATCAACGATCACAAAGCGGCTGCTTGCTTCGCAAGAGCCGGCTAAATCAAAGGCAACCGGGCTATCCAGCAAAAAGATACACTCCGCTACCTCATTTTTTTCTACATATTGTCGGCTTAGGCAGGAAAGATCAGAGGCATTCACTACGCGCTCCACTGCTTCCAGCTGCATGGAGACCTTAGCAGTTCCGCATTTAAAAAAATAATTTCTGTTTTTATCCAGCCTGCTCTTTCCCAGCCAAAACAGATTCACCCGCAAACGAACCCCCACATGAGGCGCAAGCTCTTCTACGCGGCAGGCGATTTCCCCTCGCTTCACATAAATCTGATTCGTCATGGTAAAAGCAGCTGCCTCCTGAGAACAGAAAGGGCGATCACAGCTGTCATTGAAACGCTCCAGGCTTTTGACAGAGGTTCTCTTCCCGGAAGGATAAAAAACGATCTCATCCCCCATCTTCAGGGTGCCAGCTTCCACAGTCCCCGCGATAATCCGCCGGCTGTCGTTGTTCTCCGTGAATTTGTAGACCCCCTGAACGGGCAGGCGCAGCGGCTGCTTATCAGCAGGAAGGGCATTCTGGAATTCATCCAGCTGCTCCAGAAGTGTCATACCGCTGAACCAAGGCATACGTTCTGAAGGGCAGGCAATATTATCCCCCGCGTAGCCGCTGACAGGAATGAAGGCCTGGGGTTGGATCTCGATCTTCCGCAGGAACTCCGCATATTGCCGGCTGATATCCTCAAAAACCGATTGTTTATATTCCACCAGATCCATTTTATTCACCAGGACGACCACCTGGTGAATCCCCAGCATGGAAAGGAAATAGCCGTGCCGACGGGTATTTTCCTCCACACCACGGGCCGCATCAATCACCAGCATGGCAGCCTCTGCCCTGCTGGCGCCTGTAACCATGTTTTTCAAGAATTCGATATGCCCGGGTGCGTCAATTAAAATATAACGCCGCTTCTTCGTTTTAAAAAAACAGCGGGCAGTATCAATCGTGATTCCCTGTGCCTGTTCGTTTTTTAAGGCATCCAACAAAAATGCATATTCAAAGGGCTTTGAATTCCGCTTGCAATTCTCCCGGACCAGATCCAGCTTTCCTTCCGGCAGACTGTCCGTATCTGCCAGCAAACGGCCGATCACGGTGCTTTTCCCATGATCCACATGGCCCACCATGACCACATTCATCATTTCTTCCTGCGGGGTATTCTGCATATCCTTCTTCATAGTCAAATTCACCTTTATCCCAGTTTGGGCTGTTTTCTACATATAACCGTTTCTACGCAGGGTTTCCAGGCCACCGCCATCTTCTTTATCCTGAGCGCGGCCACTGCGCTCTGCAATATTACTCAGCTTCCCGGAGCGGAGCTCCTCTATGATATCAGCCGGGCATTTAGAAGTGGATTCAATGGGGGCCGTGCAGGGCGCACAGCCAAGAGAACGATAGCGTTTTCCATCACCCTGGTCATAATACAGGGATACCGTGGGGATTTTTTCCCGTTCGATATATTCCCAAATGTTTAACTCCGTCCAATCCAGCAAAGGATGAATGCGAACGTGAGTACGGGGAGCAAAATCCGTTTTGTATTGATTCCAAAATTCCGGAGGCTGATCATCCAGATCCCAGTCGTTATGAGAATCCCTGGGAGAAAAATAGCGTTCTTTGGAGCGTGAGCCTTCCTCATCAGAGCGGGCACCTACGATCACCCCCGTATAAGCTTCCCTGTTGCTGTCCAGCTCATAAAGCCCGGTTTCCTGATTCAGGCGATATCGTGGCCAATTCCCGTTCAGTGTATTGGTCAAGGCCTCTGTTTTCAAAAGCCGGCAGCACTCCACACGGGTGGTTTTCCCGTCCGGATAGGTCTGCTTTGCATCCAAAGCCTCCCTGTTTTCGCCATAAACCATGTAAAGCTGATACTCTTTAGCCAGCTGATCCCGATAGGTGATCATTTCCGGGATCTTATAATGCGTATCGATATGTACCAGAGGGAAGGGCACATGACCCAAAAAAGCCTTACGAGCAAGCCAAAGAAGAACGGTGCTATCCTTACCGATCGACCACAGCATGCACAGATTGTTAAAGGCAGAATAGGCTTCACGTAAGATATAGATGCTCTTACTTTCCAGTTTCTCTAAATGATCCATTTATACCTCCTGCATCATTTCATAACCATAATGCTCAAAATAGAAACCCAACTCACGATTGATCTTTTCCAGAAGCTCCGGCCGTAAATCAAATTTATTTTTCTGGTACCCGGCCTGAGAATCTACATAATCCTGAAAAGTAGCCTTTGCATCAGCGAACCCCGGGAGATTCAGAGCCTGATAGATATTCTGCAAATGAGACAATGGATCTTTGACAAAATCTTCATAGCGGACTTCAACGATTTGCCCGGAAGGAATCATTTTCATATCTTCAAACAGTTTTTCGTATGTCCGCTTAAAAAGCTGCAAAACGGTTTCTTCCACAATTCTCTCATCCGGTGCATCCTGCAGGGACTGAAAAGAAAACAGCTTGTTGAACATATTGACTGTGGAAGGAATCACCTTATAAGGATTCCGATAAATATTGATGAACTTTCCATCAGGAAAAAGACGGAACAACTCCCCAGCATGGCAGGTGGAATCCGGGGATTTCAGCACCAGCTCCTTTCCCCGGCAAAGAAAACTTTGTTTCTTCAGCAGATAACAATAAACCCTCCCCCAATTCTGCCGCCTTTTTTCAGGAAGCTCATCCACAAATACCTGCTTCACATAGTGCGGATAGCGTTCCGCAAAGCAAAGCATATGGGCTATGGAAACGGTGCTGGAGGCATTCACCGCCAGCATCTCCTCCATAGGAAGATCCATTTTGTATTCCATATTATCCATTGGGCGGGCATCCCGGATTAGCTGCAGCACAATCAAGCGAAGAATGGGACGGAGCAGAAAGGAATTATGACAGACAACCGTACTTACCGGGTCAAAATACCCCAGCTGGGGATCCCGACTCAAAAGATTATGCAAGTATGTAGTCCCGCTGCGCCAATGCCCCAGAATAAAAATAGGGTTTTCCACCCTTTCCCGCCGCAATGGGAGCCAGAGAATCAGGCGTTCCAGCAGCGCAAGGGGGAAAAGCAATAGAGAAACCAGGCTGATCAGCAGAGACTGCGGAATGCTGCGAAAAGACACATGGAATCCGTTCTCGAACAAAAGCCGCAGCCAGATATCAAAACGGGCTCCCATCAGGATATGACTAAAATTCAACAATGGAAATGTGCTTTTTTTTGCCATATATTCCCTTTCCTGCATTGTTCACTCAAAAGCGTGATAAATTTTTGCCTAAAAATCCCCACAATTTTTTTATTTTAAATGGAGAAGTTTAACTGGGCATGAACTCAATATGAAGCAAAAATGAAATAATTTACAGTAAAAAAATGTAGGATTTCAGCTAAAAAAATAGAATAATATTGAATGGCTCTTATTTAGGAGGGGATTCTATGCGAAAAGATGGTTTGAAGGTTAAAGATGCGGAATTAATGTACCTTTTCGTTCCGCACATCATGAAAGAGCGGAATGACGCGATGAACATGATCACGTTGGATATTCCGGTAGAACCAATGCATAAATATATCAATGAAAAACGCAGGGAAAACTTTCATGTTTCCCACCTAAGCCTTTTTCTGGCTGCCTATGTTCAGGTCATTGCTGAATTCCCCCTGCTCAATCGTTTTGTTGTGAACAAAACAATTTATGATCGAACCGAAACACCGATTGCTATGGTAACATTGCGCCCCGGCGATAATGATTCTACAATGAGCAAAATTTATTTCCAACCCGGGGAAGATATCTTTTCTGTTTGCAAAAAAATTGATGATTTCATCGCTATCAATACCGCGAACAGCGCTGTTACCAATTCCATGGATAAATTCATGAATCTTGTGGTAAAAATCCCCGGTTTGCTTCGATTCGGTGTTCCTATTCTTATGTGGATGGATAAACACGGCCTCATGCCAAAAAAAATTATTGACCTGAGTCCTTTTCATGCCAGCATGACTGTGACCAACCTGGCCAGCATACGAACAAATCATATTTACCATCACATCTATAACTTTGGCACCACA
This sequence comes from Bacillota bacterium, assembly GCA_030528765.1. Lineage (GTDB taxonomy): Bacteria > Bacillota > Dehalobacteriia > UBA4068 > UBA4068 > RGIG3155. The sequence goes on along the minus strand of JAUMYD010000095.1, from coordinate 810 downwards.
AGTGTGATCTGTGCCTTAGGAAATCTGCGCTATGTTCCCAGTGTTAACAAAGATGGACAAATTAAGCTGACGCGTTGCATGCCCATAGGCGTAGTAATGGATGAACGGATCTGCTCAGGACACTACTTTTCCAGAGCTTTCCGCTCCCTGCAGAAATACCTTCTGGATCCGCATCTTCTGGAGAAACCTTTTTCCGGAGAAATCCACATGTAAACGATTTTCTGCTATTGGTTTTTCGTTTTTTGGATTATTATTCTTCATCCGTTATTTCATTCTCTACCATACCCTGCTTTCAAAATGCCCTTACAGCCTAAAACTGCGAGGGCTTTTTGCTTGAGAGAACAACTTCTATCTCCGTTCCCTTACCAGGTTCGCTATCAATGAAAATATCCGCAGCGTGCAGGTCGAGAATGCGCTTCACAATAGACATCCCAAGGCCGGCCCCTTCCAACTTGCGGGAAGGATCCCCCTGATAAAACTGTTCAAATACCCGCCGCCTTGTCTCCTCATCCATACCCGAGCCCGTGTCTGCGATCCGCAGACGAAGCGATTCTCTCTTCTGAAGCCTGATGATGATCTGTCCGCCCGGCTCGGTGAATTTAATCGCGTTATCCAGCAGATTCACCCAAACCTGCACAAGGAGCTCTTCCTTCCCCCGGTAAGTGCACTCGTCCAGATCAATCCCCAAATCAATGTTTTTCTTTGACCAATTTGGCTCCAGCAAAAGGATGACCTGCCTGATCTGTTCATCCAGACGAAACTCTGCCTCTTCCAAGAATATCCTGTCATTATCAAGCTGAGAGATCTGCA
>JAUMYD010000094.1 GCA_030528765.1 Bacillota bacterium | reverse complement strand
AGCAGTTGGGAACTGGAGCGGAGTCACACATCGTGCAGAAAATGCCACTATCTTTTTTCAGGGAGAAGGCATCACTTTTTTTGATCTGCCTGGTATTTATTCCCTTTCTGGCCACAGTCAGGAAGAAAAAATTGTCCTCGATTTCCTTGCCAGTCAAAAGATCGATCTCATCTTAAATGTAGTGAGCTGCGAAAATCTCCAAAGACAGCTTTTCCTGAGTACGCAGCTGACAGAGCTAAAAATCCCGATGGTGCTCGCGCTGAATATGGCAGATCTTCTTCCCGAAATGGGTATAACTTTGGACCTAAAAAAGATGTCTTCCCTTCTGAAAATCCCTTGCCTGAAAATAAGCGCAGAAAAAAAGCAGGGATTGCAGGGATTACTGCGGCTTCTGCAGGATGAAGGGAAAAAGCAGAAGGCACCCCCTGAGCTCCATCCGGAAAGGCGCAGCACAGATACGGCAGCGCGCTATGCTCTAGCCGCAGAGATCTGCCGTATTTCTATTAAAAAGCTGCCCCAACGAGACACAAAGAAATTCTCCCCGGATAAACTGTTCTGCCACCCCATTCTGGCTTGGCCGCTTTTTCTTTCCCTAATGCTCCTCCTTTTCTACCTAAGCTTTGGTCCCTTGGGGCAAGGGCTGACTGCGCTGCTGGAATCTTTCTGTAAAAAACATATCGCCACAGGCTTGCATTTGTTTTTCCGCTGGATCGACCTGCCCCTATTCTTCAGTCAGCTTCTGACTGATGGCGCCTTCCTGGGTATTTCAGGTATTTTGATTTTCCTGCCCCAGCTGGCGATCCTCTTTTTTGGGCTGGCCATTTTGGAAACCAGCGGCTACATGGCCAGACTGGCCTTTCTCCTGGATCGGCCACTTTCCCGTTTTGGCTTAAGCGGCCAAAGTGCCATCCCTCTCCTTTTGGGCTGGGCCTGTTCCCTTCCGGGGATCCTGGCCTGCCGTGCGATCGAGGGAACAACAGAAAGAAAAAGCTGCATGCTCCTGATCCCATTCATGAGTTGCTCTGCCCGTATGCCTGTTTATGCGCTTCTCTGCAGTGTCTTTTTTCCGGAAAAAGCCTGGTTCATCATCAGCTTTCTTTATGTTCTTGGCTTGACATTCGCGCTGCTGCTCGCATCCCTGCGAATGGCCAAGATTCCCCGGGAAAAAACCTTCTGGATGCTGGAACTTCCTCCATATAGAAAGCCCAGTCTGCATACCCTTAGCAGCAGTGCATACCGACGTTGCCGGGATTTTTTCACGAAAGCCTTTTCTGCTGTTCTGCTTACATCTATTTTACTATGGCTGCTCAGTCATGTGGATCCGGAACTACAGCCTACCGAAGAAATTTCCCAGAGCTTACTGGCGCAACTGGGAAAATGGAGCAGCCCTTTTTTCAAACAAATGGGCTGTGGGCACTGGCAAATAGCCATGGCGGCCTGGAGCGGCCTCCTGTCAAAGGAAATGGCAGTGGCCGGCTTCTCCGTTCTAGGGCTGGATGGTACTGCCCTGCGGGAGCTGCTGGAGCCAGCCGCCGCTGCGGCCTTTCTCGTCTTTTTCCTGCTTTATACTCCATGTATAGCCACGCTAAAGCTGCTTCGGGAAGAAAGCGGCTCCCTGCGGCTAAGCCTTGCAGTAGCCTTTTCCCATCTTCTTTTGGCATGGTTGACGGCAAGCTCTTTTTACCAGCTCCTGGAAAGACTTATTCTTTGAATAGAGAAACAAAACAGATACTAAGCAAATTAGCATTTGTTCCTATAAATGATTGCACCCTTAGAGAAAGAGTGTTATAATAAATGGATGAAATGGGCTTTGGCTGGGCTTCCTTCGCTTCCAGCAGTCCTTTGTTCTGCTCTTTAACATACATTATGCATGTTTTTATGATATACATTTTTTAGTTTCATATACAATAAAGAGCAGTTTTCTTGTTTCATAAACATTATATTCAGAAAACAGGTAAAGGAGAATGTACTATGGTATTTGAAAGCATCCGGGAGATCATCTCTACCAAACTGGATATTTCCCCCGAAGAAATCACAATGGAAAGCAGTTTCGCTGATATGCAGGTCGATTCCCTCTACATGGTGGAGATCATGCTGGCGCTCGAAGAAGAATTCAGCATCATGATCGATGAAACCAGCGGCATGGAAAATGTTGCTGACTTGGTCGAATACGTTGAGAAAAAAATTAAGTAATTTTCCGAAAGGTACTTGATTTTTAAAATTATTGTGGTATACTTTTATTAGTAATTGATACTAATAAGTAGTTCCCTTAAAAAACCAACAGCTATATATACAGGAGGTAATACCAATGAAAAAATTTGTGTGCTCTATTTGCGGTTACGTTCACGAAGGTGATGCAGCTCCGGAATTCTGCCCGCAGTGCAAAGCCAGCCAGGACAAATTCAGCGAACAAGCTGAATTGGGTGCTTTTGCTGATGAACATCGCATCGGCATTGCCCAAGGCTGTGATGAACGCATCATCGAAGGTCTGCGTGCCAATTATACCGGTGAATGCATGGAAGTCGGTATGTATCTGGCAATGAGCCGTAAGGCTGATCGTGAAGGTTATCCGGAAATCGCTGAAGCTTTCAAGCGCTATGCTTGGGAAGAAGCTGAACATGCAGCTAAATTTGCTGAGCTGCTGGGCGAAGTTCTCTGGGATGATACCAAGACCAACGTTGCCAAACGTGCTGAAGCTGAGCATGGTGCCTGCGCAGGTAAAAAAGAGCTGGCTGCCTTGGCAAAACAGCTGAATTACGATGCAATTCATGATACCGTTCATGAAATGTGCAAAGACGAAGCTCGTCATGGCTGCGGTTTCCGCGGACTTTTAAAACGTTACTTCATGTAATTAACTACATCTGAAGAAACAATGATTTTTCCTGAGGAGACTGCTTTTGCAGTCTCCTCTTTTTTCTTCCCAGCAACCCTGCGCAAACAGGAAGGAAGCAACTGCCATCCCCACACCTCCATTTGAAATGAAAATACGCTTCTTCCCAAGGCCTGATCCTGGTTCAAAAGCATATTTTTATATTATACCCAATTGCCGGAAAGCCAAGCGGCATCATTTTTAGTTTGGTTTATCTAAAAAGAATTCATCTCCGTATGGTCTTCCTTGCTGTTCGCGGACATCTGTTTTGAAGCCAGCTTATTGTTATAAATCTTCAGCACTCGAGGATCATTCAGCGGGATCTCATGGCATTCCTGTTCTATTGTATAAGTGGCGTTATCGTCAGCAACCATCTCTTTTATCAGATCCTCCTTGGGAAGTGCGAGTCTGGCTTCTCCCAACTGAACCATGCGCTTTGTAATTAAAATAATCATACTATATCGGTTGAATTTTTTCAAATAAATCCATCTCACATCCTTTGATCTCTGACTGTGCATTCAGCTGCGCTTCTTTTGGGCGAACCTGCTGCAGCCTGCATAGTGCACGGCCTAAGCCTGCAAAATCTTCTTGCCAAAAGCCATCGTTAATGATACAATTTCCTCAGAAGCAAGCCGAAAACGCTTCACTTCCGTCACGAAGGGAAGCAATGTGCCCAGCGATGGCTTTGAACAAGGCCAGTTGCGGCTGAATTTTCCGTAAAATTTTAATACACTGTTTCAGGAAACAACAAATTTCAATTTAAAGGAGCGCAGCCATGGATAAAAAAGTGCAGGATCTGCTGAACCAGCAGGTAAACAAAGAATTCTATAGCGCATACCTCTATCTGGATATAGCCAATTACTACATCGATCATGATTTGGATGGCTTCGGAAACTGGTATAACATTCAAGCGCAGGAAGAAAGAGATCATGCAATGCTCTTCATTCAGTACCTGCAGCAGAACAGTATCCCTGTTGAGCTGGATGCGATCGCCAAGCCGGATAAGGTCTTTCAGTCTCCGCTGGAACCCCTTCAGGCTGGTGCTGAGCATGAGCGCTATGTGACTTCTCTGATCCATGATATCTATGAAGCCGCTTATTCCGTGCGCGATTTCCGTACGATGCAGTTCCTGGATTGGTTCGTCAAGGAGCAAGGCGAAGAAGAAGCGAATGCAGATGCCATGGTAAATAAATTCAAACTGTTCGGGGATGACCCCAAGAGCCTCTACCTGCTGAATCAGGAGCTGGCCACCCGTGTGTATTCTGCTCCCTCTTTAACCATCTAATCACCAGAAACACAGGGAAGAGTCGCAGCGGGATCCGTTGCGACTCTTTTCTTCGTGGTGGCTATAAACCTCCACCCTCTTCTGAAACTCTTTCAAAGAAAGGTGGAAAAAGATAGCTCTCCGGAAAAGCCACTGGCAAAGCATGAACAGAAAGGAAGGAAGAGATATGCGCCGTTATCAGGTGTTTTTAGGGAATTTTGGCAGCGGGAAAACGGAACTGGCACTGCATTTTGCTCACCAAAGTGCACTGCGGGGGGAAAGCACCACCTTGGTTGATCTGGATATCGTAAATCCCTATTTCCGAGCAGCCGAACGTAAAAAAACCATGGAAGCTGCCGGTGTTCGTTTGATCGTTCCAAATTTTGCAATGGACAATGTTGAGATCATCACCATTGATCCTGCAATCTACTCTGCCTTTGTGGGAGAACAGGGCCGAGCAGTTTTTGATGTGGGCGGCGATGGTATTGGTGCACGAGCTTTGGGTCAGTACAAAGCCTATTTTGACCGGATCCCTAAAGAAATGATGGACATTTGGCTCGTAGTAAACCCCTACAGACCGCTCTCTTCCTCTCCGGAGCTGATTACTTCCCTGCTGGAAAAAATCGAGAACTCTTCCCGTCTTTCTGTCAACGGGATCATCAACAACAGCAATCTTTCCTACGAAACAAAGGCGGAAGATTTGCTCTGGGGCTATGAGATCGTACGACAAGCCGCAATCGATTCTCATTTGCCCGTGATATATACCAGCGGAACAAAGGAAGTGCTGGATAAATTCTGGATCCTGGCAGAGGAAAGGGGCTTGAAGAGAGAATTTCTGGGAGCCCCCCTCTGCATAGATATTCGGATGCACCGGGATTGGGAACGCTTTACCAAGTTTGGCGTGGAAGATCGTTAAGCCTGCTATCCTGTTTTCTGCAAATTGTCTCTGCATCAATAGATCTGGCCTGCGATGTGTTCGCAGGTCAGATCTTTTATTCTGGAACAACATCCGAAAGGAACATCAATCCCTTCCCTCCTCGCGGTCCCTTTCTCACACAGGCATCTCCCCTCCTTTTTTCCTGCATATCATCCAGCGTGAATCTGAGTTGCAGCACGGTTCGATCTGCAGGCTGTTGCTTGGCGGCTTGGAATGGCTGCCCGGAACGAAACCCCGCTTTGGCCCTTCCAAAAAATATGAACCCCGCATAGATAGCATCTGGATAAAGGACACCCATCCTTAAGCTTTAATAAATTAAATATAATTATTGACTTTTTGTGTTACTAGCTGTAATATATAAACGTGTGACAAACTGTAACACAGGAGGTTTTCTTTATGTCTGATTTTAAAACAGGAACCGCTGAAGCCAGATTTGCTGATATTATCTGGGATCGGGAACCAATCACCTCTGGCCAGCTGGCCAAAATCGGTGCAGAGGAATTCAACTGGAAAAAAAGCACATCACACACGGTTTTGCGACGTCTGTGCGAACGGGGTCTGTTTCAAAATAAGGAGGGTACCGTAACTTCTCTGATCTCGCGGGAAGAATACTATGCCCGGCACAGTGAGCAATATGTTGAGGATACTTTTGGTGGCTCCCTACCCGCCTTCCTTGCTGCCTTCGGGACGCGAAAAAGACTCTCTGAGCAGGAAATAGATGAGCTGCAAAAGCTTATTGATAGCATGAGGGGGTGAGCCTGTGTTCTTCTATACGTTTATGCCAGGATTATTCAATATGAGCCTGACAGCGAGTATAGCCATTGTCTTTGTGCTCCTGCTGCGCCTGCTGCTAAAGAAAACGCCCAAGCTCATTCCCTATCTGCTATGGGCTGTGGTTCTGTTTCGGCTTCTCTGTCCAGTATCTATAGGATCCAGTCTTTCCCTCTATAATCTCTTTGATACTCCGGCCGGGGAAGCCGGCACAACGACCAGCGCAATCGAATATGTGCCCACTGATATTGTCCATCAGCCAGATCCAGCTGTTGCCCTGCCCCTGCCCGGCATCAACGAAGCGATAAACGAGATACTGCCCCAAGGCGAAGAACAGTTGCGGGCTGATCCGCTTGAGGGGCCAATATTCATCATCACGTGTATCTGGATGACAGGCCTATTGGTCATGGTACTCTATAGCATCGTTTCCTATATTCGTCTGCTCCACAAGCTGTCAGTGGTCGTTCCTCTGCGGGATAACATCTTCATTGCAGATGATATCAAATCGCCATTTGTGGTTGGTCTCTTCAGCCCGAAAATCTACCTCCCCTGCAATCTGACAGAAAAAGAGCAGGCCTACATCATTCTCCATGAACAGCATCACATCAAGCGGCTTGACCATATAACGAAGGCGCTTGCATTTTCAGCTTTGGCAATTCATTGGTTTAACCCTCTTGTCTGGATAGCTTTTATACTGGCTGGCAAGGATATGGAAATGAGCTGCGATGAGGCTGTAATCCGCAAGATCGGCGGCGATGTTCGGGCAGAGTATTCCGCTTCGCTTTTGACTTTGGCCACCGGGCGGCGCATCATCGCCGGTACTCCGCTAGCCTTTGGGGAGGGCGATACCAAGGGCCGTATCAACAACCTGTCCAAGTGGAAGAAGCCTGCGCTGTGGGGCATCGTTGTTGCCGTTCTTGCCTGTGCGATCCTGGCAGTTTGCGTGCTGACCAATCCTCTTGCGGAGCTTGCGCTTGGAGATATCGAATCTGTAACAGCTGATACTATCAGCGTTTCTGATGAAGCTGCAGCCGAACTAGTCTCCCTTATCAATTCCCATCACTGTGCTCCTTTTCTTGTTGGCTTGGATGAGCCAAATTCTCTTTCCCGAGCAATCCAACTGAATTGTGCAAACGGTGATTTCTATCTCCTGCATTATCAATACTATAGCGGACTTTCTTTTGAGCCTCCTCATTCGGGAGAAGATGATTTTAGAAGCATACTGACCTACTTCACATCCAATGGTGGTGCCCAAAAAGCATGGAAAATGGAGTATGACTTTGATGCGAAGCTTAAAGAATGGCTTTCCAAATACTCTTCCCCGAACTTTGGGGCCTTTTTGATCGATCAGCCCTACGGCGTGATGGAACTTACTTTCGAAAGCGGCTCGACAAGCGTCGCGCAGGTCAGCACACCGGAATACATGATCGATAAGATTGAACAGCTCTTTTACAATCCGTTCAACGACAGGATGTATCCGATGTGGCTTCGTCTTGACGTAACGGTGCTGATGCCGGAAAGCACAATTTTTGAAATTATGCAGGTCTGCGAAAA
>JAUMYD010000093.1 GCA_030528765.1 Bacillota bacterium | reverse complement strand
CCGGGGGCGGCCTGCGCCACTGCAGACTCTCGGGCACCACCGGGAGCACCACCATCGCCGCCGGCACCTTCTCTATTTTTCCAGGCATTATGGATCTTACCACCCAAAGCACCGATGCCCTTACCGACCCCATAAGCACCCCAGGCCGCGCCAAGGAGAGCGCCGCCAGTGGCTATACCACCGGCCATCAAGCCATACTTGAGGGTTTTACCGCCAAGACCAACGGCACCACCCAAGGCACTTTTCGCATATTTTTCGCCAACATCCATCGCTTTATCCGCAACGGAACCCATGTCACCTGCCTGAATGGACTGGAAGCCGGCATTATCTGCCAGAATACCGGTGATGGTTGCAGTTGCCTTCTCTGCCACTTCGAAGCCAGCAAGAACGATGACGACTTTCGCCAGAAAGTTCAGGAGCGCATTTTCAAAGAGTACCAAAGCCCCATCCAGAACAATGGGAACAAAGACCAGCAACAAACGCATGGCGATCACGGTACCAAAGACACTGAAGGTCTGCACCACGAAGGCAACCATCCACTGCTTGAATTTTGCGCCATCATCCTGCGGCATTGTCGCGATAATGGGTGGTGCGATCAGGTAAAGCAACATGATATTAAAGATACGCGCAATGCAGTTCAGAATAATTCTGGCCAGGAAGAATAGCAGCTTATATCCCATGAAATACCAAAGCAGATAATCTGTGGAGGTGATACCGATATCAAAATCTTCGTTAACCTCATCCAGATTATAAATGCTCTTTTCACCACTGTAATAAGGGCCACGCACCGGATCCGTCATGGAGGGGTTCACATTATATTCGGAGTTCTTCGCCGCCCGCATGGTCGACATGAGGAACAACACTCGATCCAAAGGTGTTGATTTCCTGCTTGTTAAGTATTGTCGTTCATAGCTTTCCAGCGGCATGAGGGAAGAATTCACCTTCAGGAGTTCCATCGCATCCAGAATGGCTTTCGAAACACTGTCATAGTAGACATCCATCTTAAGATCCTGGGTCAAGTTTGCAGAATTGGCGATCCGCTGCAAAGCTGACTGCCAGGTGGCGATCGAATTCCCCTCCTCATCCTTTGTCACATAGTAAAACTCAAAAACACCTTCCTGCTGCAGGTACAGCAGGTCATATCTCAGCTCATTAAAGCAGCTGTTCAAATTATAGCGATTATTATGGGATGGATTCAGGGAATAGTTACCGATCGTATTCAGAGCCCGGGCCATCGCCGCGAAATGCTCATCCGTAAACTCAATTGACTCGTCTTTCCCCAGATCCTCACCGTTAACAAAGATGTAGTTGATCTGCTGCATCAGCACATTGGTAGCATTCACCACAGCCGTAATGATAAAGTTCATGCTCAGGATCAGCAGAATTGCTTTAAAAAGGGAGGTCAAAATCGCGCCATGGCTGCGTTTTTCCCTGTCATTGCTATCAAAGGTTTTACGGATCACTGCAGAGATCGCAAAGCCCACTGCTATCACAATGCCAAGCAGAGCCATGCCCCAATAAATCTTCGTAACCGTGCTGTTGGAGAAAAAGACATTGATCAGGTAGGTACTTTTGCCGTTATAGGCAACGGTATTCAAGCCGGCCACGACCTCAAACATACTATTAAAAAGGCTTAAAACTTGGCACACTGCCCAGCCGATATAGTATAAAACCTTATAAAGTGTTGCGTAAAGAACAGACTGCAGACCATCGACAACCGTATCACCCAAAAACCCGGCGATCTCACTCCCGGCTGAGCCCAAAAGATCCAGCATATTCCTTCACCTACTCTCCTCGAAATCTATAGAAACAATTATCGGACTTTCAGTGTTTTTCTGGAAACCACCAGGTACGAAATAATGATCACAGCCGAAGCGCCTAAAATGGCGAAAAAAACCCAGCTGTTTCCATCGAAATAAACCAGTATCGTGAAATGATATTCATTCACATTCCCGGCGGCATCCGCCACACGGATCACATAGTCTCCGCTGCTTGTCAGGATCTCATCATAGCCGATGGGCTTCCCGTCCAGGGTAACGGATATCCCGGCACCTGCTTCCAGATCACTGATATCCACTGGGCCACGGGCAATACCGTCCACAACTCCCGGCAAAGCCAAAACAGGAGCCTGAAAATCCGCCGTAAACTGCAGATCATAAATCTCTTCTGTCCGGTTACAGCGATATTTTACATAATACTCGCCTTCTTCGAGAAAGCCCACATAATGCCGTTCATAGCCAAGCGGCTCCCCATTGATGGTGGCATCAATGACCTGAAAGCCTTCCGGCAGGCTATAGCTTTTCACCTGGCCACTGACCTCACCCACAATGGTGAAGTTGAAAAGCTCCTCGATATCTGCATCTTCCCCCAGAAAAATGGAGTATTGCCCGGTCACATTGATAGAAGAAGGATCAAGATCACTACGAAGTTCGCCATTCCGGTAGAGAATAAGGGGGACCCCTTCATCCGCATAGATATTCACGACATGATCGACCATCATTCCATCTGCCACATTAGAACGCACGACCAGCTGCCCCTGTCCGGCAGCAGGATAAACAAATTCCCTGCTGCTCGTATCATAATAGCAGGAGGAAGAAATGTTGATATGGGTGGAAGTCTCCAAGGCTTCCCCATCCTGATTCGTGACAGGTGGCTTGCTGGTGATGTCATCCAGCGGCCCGCTGTAGTTCATCTCAATTTCCCCGGCCAGGGCAATTCCACTGCACCAAGCCGAAAGAAACAGAGACAGCATAAGAACGAAAAAAACTCTCTTCTTCACAGTAGCCTCCCATTGCAATGAATTCCGGGATTATTCACCAAGAATCTTACGGTTTCGCTTCCCAAGATCATAATACACCTGATCCGCCCGGAACATCTTGCTGCGGATCTCCGCCAGATCCATCTGCCCGATCTTGTAAAATGGGCAAAGATAGCTGGGCGTATATTTGGTACGCAGTGGATAATTACCAAAGGTGACAATGATAGCATTGCCGGTGCTGGTTTTATTGTTCAGCTTCTGCAGCTCTGAAGGGTAGATCAGCGGGCGAACCTGCGTCTGCGTGGAAACATTCATTTCCCCTGCCTTTGAACCCAGGCCCGCAGAGGTGCTGGTGGTCTTAACCGTCATATTGCCACAGAGCTCAGAGAACTCCTTACAGGTGCCAATATCATTGGAACCGATGAACATTTTCATACCACAGTTGGATTTAACGATATCAGCTACCTGCTCCCCATAGACACTGTTCAGCTGCGAATAACTCTGAACGACCATGTTGAACCAGATCTTACGGGAACGACCGACCGTGATCATCTTATCAAATTTCTCGATCTTCGGCATATTACCGAATTCGTCGAGAATGAAATAAACATTTCTGGGAAGGCTCAGATCCTCTCTGGAAGAGGCAACTTTAATCAAAGCCTTATACATACAAAGAACGAAAACCGCCGCCAGGCCATGGCGCGTATCCTTTTCGTCCGGAATCTTCATGAAAAGTGCAGTAGGCTTGCTCGCAAACTGCGCTGCGTTAATATCCGTAGCACTGGTCAGGCCGCAAAGACCGCGGTCATTGAACATGCTCATCTTATCAAAAGTGATGGACATGTAGCTGGACATCGTGGCATCTGCCGCAGAAAGCACCTGCTTGGAAAGGGTAACAGCCTGAGAAAGAGGATCACGGCCCAGGAAATATTCACGCAGAGCCTTATAATCATCCTCACTGTTGGTCAATGCCTTATTGATATTAAAGAAATTAAATTTTTCCTTTGTCATGCCCAGCTCTGGGTTTTCGCTGTCCTCCAGCATGGCCAGGCTGGTGGCCATAATGATGGAACGGGCACCCTTTTCCCAAAGCGGGTCTTTTTCATTTTCCACAGGGCAGATAACAGAAATCAGGTCACTGAGATCCTCATACATTTCATCGAATATCTGCTGCTTTTTGACGGACACATCATCCTGACAATGGCTAGGGTCCGCATAAGCTTTCCCCTGCCACTCGATCCAGACAGCTCCGGGATCAGCAGGGCCATCCATCTGCTTCAAGTGTGGGTAATCTTTCATAGAATCCCGGTGTGCGCGGATCCCCTTCCCTGCCGCAATATAATCCTGGTACATATCCCAAATACTTTCCAGGGGATTCCAGCGGCTGGAAGAATAGGTATCGCGCAGATCCAGCAGCAGCACATCATAGCCCCGATCCTTTAAAAACTGGGAATGCAGGGAAAAAAGCTCACCCTTCGGATCCGTCATGATCATGCTGGAGCCGCAGTTTGTGGCACCCAGCAGCTGGATCATGGGGTTAATGAAGGTGGTCGTCTTACCGGAGCCGGTGGCACCGATCACCAGAGAGTGGGCACCCGGCATAAAATTGCACTGCAGCTTTCCCTTTTTATCCAGGATGGCCCGCACGGGCACGCCATCCTTTTTCACATCTTTTGCAATATCATAGGAAAAGTGGGGGAAATATTCATCCCGCTCTGCATCCGTCAGAAAGCGGCTGTTCTCCAGAACGCTCTCGATCATGGCCTTTTCGCCCTTGCCCCCGAGAACACTGCCGCCGGCGAGAGCCCGGTTCATGTGGCCACCGCCCACCCAGATGATGGCAAAAAGGAAGAGCATGATGATCAGACCGGCAGCCCAGGTTTCCAGCTCCAGCAGGAAGCCCAGATTCCACTGGATTTTTTCTGTGCCACCCAGAATGGCACCAAAATTGGCGATAAAGAAACGAAGGAGAAAGCCCAGCACCATGGTGCCGATAAAAATGATGATCGCATTCAGGACCACCCTTTTTTTATCTATCCTCCGTATTCTATCCTCCAGTGCTCCCATCTTCGGCCCTCCTTTCCGCCTGCTGCAATCCAGACTGCAGCCTTATCCCATTAAATTCTAAATTCCAGCCTGCACTGTTCCCCAAAAGAAGGCTTTCTTCAGCTAATTATTCAGAGACGGCCAGCCAGAGGGCCAGGGCTCTAGAATTCCCACGCCATAAGCAACCTGCGTTCTCTGCCAAAACCATCCCGTCATATAACCGTCTCCCTCATGGCGACAAATCGAACTCCCGGTGCGCACCGCTTCCACTTTATCCACAGTTATCATCTTCTTTACTCCGTTATCTATCACCCCTCTGTTAATAAATTGAGAGGATCCGGAAAGATACAGCTTGCTGGAGGAAAGAGAAGCATTCTTTACCTTTTCCAAAGAGCCCTTGACATCCAGGGTAGGCAAAAAAGCCCGTTCCCACATACCAGTAAAGCCCATGGTAATGATCCCGTTGTCATCATTCAGCAAGCGGGCGTGATCTGTCAAATTCAAAACATTTGCAACGATCAGACCCTTATTGATGATGGAGCCGCCGCGGCTGACATTGATCGTACTTTTACCGCAATCGGAAAAAAGCCGGGCATCTTCCAAAATAATAAGGTTCCCACCGGCAACATCGATGCTGCCCGCATCTTGCGCCTTGTTATACATGGGCATAACCCTGGCGCCCGGGTTCAGAATGACGGTGCCGCCTTCTTCGATCACGATCTTCCCATTCAGATAAAGCTCCGCATTGATAGCCAAAGTACCACCATCTTTTACCGTGATGGTATCCCCATCAGCCAGCATCACCTTATCATCCACGCGCATGGTGCTGCCATCGACAACATCGATATCATCCACATAAACATCATAGGTTCTGGTTTCAACGGAATAAACCATGAAATGCTCTTCATAGTCATGCGTATCGCCCATACCGCTGTGACGTGTCCGAATTTCTTTTCCTTCAATATCCAGATGGTAAAAGATATCGCTGGCCGCCCAGTATCTGTCTTCCAGAATACGGATATAGTTGTAATAGTCGCTTTTCTCGTTTTTCTGGATCTGGAAAGTAAGCATGGAGTCCTTACCGTGTTTTTCCGGATCCGGCGCCAGGGTCGTCATGCCGCCCGTACCCGCCCCGCCCAGCTCACCATGCAGGTAGTACCAGGTATCATTATGCTTGGCCCGGACATACAGCTTCGGGCTGTTTGAAGAACCTGTTTTATGGTGGATATCATACTCCCCAGTTATAAATTTGGCCTGAAAATGACCATATTTTTCCTGGCAGGTGAACACATCTTCTCTCATTGTTTCACCGTATTCCCCCCAGATATAATCCGTGCCATACCACCAGGAAGAGGTGCCCCAACCCCTGGATTTGCTGGGCTCGTGGGTAAAATACAACGGCTTGCTGACCTCATCATCTTTGTGCCAGCAAATCACTATATCGGTCCAGTCAGTCATCTCGGTGAGCTGGGAGATCTCTTTGATCCTGGAATATGTATACAGATTGACCTTCCCCATTTTGATATCCAGCTCTTTTGCAGCCTTTGCTTCGGAAGGCAAGGCCAGGCAGAGGACCAACAAAACCAGCAAACAGCAGAAAACCCTGCTCCCTTTTTTGATCAAAACTTTCATTCCTGTTTCCTCCTTGCCGCAAACTGCGGCTCCTGCTTTCTGCAAAGAACTTCTATAATACAGGCACAACTTCCAAAAAGAGGGCTATGCCCCCCTGCGCCACTGTTTTCCTGTTTGTATGTTTTTCTCCCCTGAATGCCTCCCTGCAACTTCAGGGCTTTCTCAGGGACCCCCCTAAAAAACCGATAAGCCCGCCGCAACTGCGAACGGGACAAAGCCGGAAGACGGAAAGGCTCCGGCTCCTTCTTTGTGCAGGCATCCCTTTGATCCTGCTTCAATTCTGTTCCGTCTATGCTCACATGCGCTTCACAGATACGCAAAAAGCCAACTCTGGCGATTACTGAAAATTTTCCGCCCGAGGCGGAGGGAAGGTTGGCTCCCAGAGCTGAATTCAGAAAAGATAGCCCTTTTCTTTATTCAGCAAACAAGTGCCACTTCCTCCCCCTTCGCGGACGCGGACGAAATTTCACAAAAGTATCGTTAAAAACGAATTAGAGGATAATGGGGTTGCCTTGCAGCTGGTTATCGATGACCCATTCTTCCAGGACGGGCAGGGACAGATTCAGAGCCAGCAGCAGGACGAAAATGAGAACAAAACCAATGACAGCGCCTTTCAGACTATGTTTGGCTTTTTCACGTTCCTGGGGTTCTTCAGCTTTCGCGAATTTCACACCCAGCAGTACGCAGTAGAGACCACCCAAAGCGCCAACCAGTGCCAGAACAGGGCCCATCAGCTGGTTCAGCAGGGAAACGATCGGTGCAACAACATTGTCAAAGCTATTGCTGGGGCCGGCTTCCCCGGCTACCTCGGCAGCCATAGCAACGGGGGTCATCAGGCTCATGCTGAGCATAAAGCTAAAGCAAAAATTGCGAACTTTGCGCAGGCTCATTTTTTCCTTGATTTTCTGCAGATTGATTTTTTTCATTTTGATTTCCTCCTTAATGGTAATTAAACTATTTTTAACTTTTAAAATTCTATAGCAAAAGCTG
>JAUMYD010000092.1 GCA_030528765.1 Bacillota bacterium | reverse complement strand
GAGAAGTTTTAATACGGGCAGGGAGAACTCCCTGTCCGTATTGTTTTTTTGTGGAGAAGCATGCTATAATTTTATTTTAAGCATTTCCAAATCATGCTGCCGGGAGCTTCCTCCGGCGGATTGGAGGCATTTATGTCCAAGCTATTGCTGCTTGATGGCAGCAGCCTGCTGCACCGTGCGTTTTATGCCCTGCCGCTGCTTTCCAATGCAGATGGGGTTTTTACCAATGCGCTTCATGGCTTTATGATGATGTTCAACAAACTCACAGCCCAGCAGAAGCCGGATTATGTGGCTGTCTGCTTTGATAAAAGCCGGCTCACCTTCCGGAATCGCATCGATCCGGAGTATAAGGGCACCCGCTCCGCCACCCCGGAGGAGCTGAAAGGACAGTTTGAACTGATCAAAGAAATTCTTGATGCAGCCCAGGTGTATTGGCTGGAAATGGAGGATTACGAGGCAGATGACCTGCTGGGAACCCTCTCCCGCCTTGCTGCCGAAAAGAATATGCAGGTGGAGATCTTTTCCGGGGATCGGGATGTTTTCCAGCTGGTGGATCAGCAGGTGCATGTCTTTATGACGAAAAAAGGCATCAGCGAGATCGAGCAGTATGATCCGGAAGCCATCCGGGAGCGCTATGGCCTGGAGCCAATCCAGCTGATCCAGGTAAAGGGGCTGATGGGGGACAGCTCTGACAATATACCCGGTGTCCCCGGTGTGGGAGAAAAAACGGCTCTGAAGTTGATCAGTCGCTTTGGCAGCATTGACAGCATCTATGAAAATCTGGAACAAGTGGATGGGCCGAAGCTTCGGGAAAAGCTGGCAAACAACAGGGAGCAGGCCCTGCGAAGCCGGGAGCTGGCGACCATCTGCCGCAATGTCCCCCTGGAGGTGGATTGGCAGGCCTTAGCCTTCGTTCCTGATGTGGATGTTCACAGGCTGACTTCCCTTTATGAAAGACTGGGCCTGCGGCAGCTCTCCCGCACACTTTCCCAGCAGAAGCCTGCAGCTCCGGAGAAGGAGAGCCTTTTCCCTCCGGAGGATCCTTTCGGGGATCGCCCTTGGGCAGGCAGCAGCGGAGAAGCCGTTTCTGCGCCTTCGGAATGCTGCTCTCCCTGCTCGGATGTGGCTGCACTTCGGGCTTATTTGCAAAAACTTCGGGAAGAATCCGGCTGTGCCATCTTTGCACAGTGGAAGGATGCAGCCATAGATGGAGGCCTGGAGCTGCTTTCCCTTTTCGGAGAAGCTGCCGGCCCCTTTATTCTGGATCTGCGTCCGGGCTTTGGCCCGCTGGAAGTTCTTCGCCCCCTGCTGGAGCAGGCTTCCTTCCCGAAGCAGACCGCAGCAGCAAAGGAACTGAAGGAATTGCTGGCCTTCCATGGCATTCAGCTGGCCGGGGTCGTGGATGATGCCTATCTGGCCGCCTACCTGCTGGATCCGGCTGCTGGGGATTATGCGCTGGAAAAGCTGGCTTTGGAGAATTCCCTGCCTTTTTCTCTGCCGCCCTCCCCACAGGACGGCGCGGCCTATGCCCGCCTGCTTCCGGCTCTGCTCCGCCTTCTGCGTCAGCGGCTGGAGGATTCTGCCATGCTGGGTCTTTATCTGGATATGGAGTTGCCGCTCAGCTTTGTGCTGGCAGATATGGAGATCCAAGGGATCAATGTAGATCGGGAGCAGCTGGAGGCTATGTCTCAGGAGCTGCAGGCAGAGGAAAAATCTTACCAGCAGCAGATTTTTGAGCTGGCCGGAATGGAATTCAACCTGAATTCCCCCAAGCAGCTGGGAACCGTGCTCTTCGAGAAAATGGGTATTCCGCCGCTGAAAAAAACCAAGACCGGCTATTCCACGGATGCAGAAGTACTTGAGAGCCTGGCCCCGCTGTATCCTGTTGCCCAGCTGCTGCTGGATTATCGCATGGTTGCCAAGCTTCGCTCCACCTACACAGAGGGCATGGTGAAGCTTATCAACCCCCGCAGCGGCAAGCTGCACACCCGCTTTACCCAGACGGTTACAGCTACCGGACGCCTTTCCTCAGTGGAGCCGAATCTGCAGAATATTCCGATCCGGCAGGAGCAGGGACGGCGCATCCGGCAGGTTTTTACTGCCAGCAGCCCCCAGCGTATGCTCCTGGCCGCGGATTATAGCCAGATCGAGCTGCGGGTGCTGGCCCACATCAGCGGGGATGAGAAGCTGATCGCTGCTTACCAGCAGGGGGAGGATATCCATGCCCGCACTGCGGCAGAGGTTTTGGGCATCCCCCTGGAGCAGGTCAGCTCCGCTCAGCGCCGCCAGGCAAAGGCTGTGAATTTCGGTATTGTCTATGGCATCAGCGATTACGGGCTGAGCCGGGATCTGGGTATCAGCCGCAAAGAGGCCCAGGATTATATTGCACGTTATTATTCCCGCTATCCTCAGGTGGAGGAATGGCATCAGATCCTTTTGGAGCAGGCCAGAAAGGATGGCTATGTTTCCACAATCTTTGGCCGCCGTCGCTACCTGCCGGATCTGAACAATCGGAATTACAATCTGCGCAGCTTTGCAGAGCGTATGGCGATGAATGCCCCCATTCAGGGAAGCGCAGCGGATATCATCAAAATCGCCATGGTGCGGCTGGAGCAGGAGCTGCGTCAGCGGGATTTCGCTTCCCGGATGCTGCTGCAGGTACACGATGAGCTGATTTTTGATATGGCAATGGAAGAACAGGAATTCCTGCCGCAGTTGGTGCGGGAACAGATGGAAGGCGCCGTCTCCCTTTCTGTTCCTTTGACTGTGGATTTGAAGCAGGGGAATAACTGGTATGCCATGGAGAAGCTCCCTGAATAGAGCCAGCGCTTTCCGCTGCGCTGAAGCCCGGGAAGAAGTATGCTGAGCGCAGGATGGGTGAGGAGAAATACATGCCTGAATTGCCGGAAATCGAAAATTTGAAACGCAGTCTGGAAGGCCACCTGCGGGGGCAGCGGATCTGCAGCGTGGAGCTGCGTCGGCTGGATTTGGTCAAGCACCCGGAAGCCGACAGCTTTCGGCAGGATCTTTGCGGGAAGCGTATCGAGAGCCTGAGCAGACGCGGAAAATTTCTGCTCATTCATATGGAGGATGGCTGCAGACTGGTTTTCCATCTGCGTATGAGCGGCCGACTGGTTTGCGCAGATCCTGCGGAGGCAGAGCTCCCGCATACCCACCTTTGCTTCCGCCTGGAAAACGGAAAGATTCTTCGTTATTCAGACGTGCGCCGTTTTGGCTGCATCTGGCTGCTGGCTCCTTGGGAAGAGGATCACTTTACCGGTATGGAGCGCTTGGGGCCTGATGCTCTGGCCTCCGGGCTGAGTGGAGCCTATCTGCAGGAGCGGCTTTGCGGGCGAAGAATTTCTGTAAAACAGGCTCTGCTGGATCAGCATGTGCTGGCCGGCCTGGGGAATATCTATGTGGATGAGGTGCTTTTTCAGGCCGGCATTCGTCCGGATCGTTTCTGCAAAACATTGCAGTCAGAAGATTGGCAGCGCATTGCGGCATCGATCCCCCCGATCCTTGAAAGTGCCATTTTGCATCGGGGAACCAGCTTTTCCGATTATCTGGATGGCGAGGGAAAGCAGGGAGAAAATCAAAATTTCTTGAAAGCCTATCAGCGGGGTGGAGAGCTTTGCTGCCGCTGCGGCACTGTGATGGAAAAAATACGTGTTGCCGGGCGGGGCTCTTGCTTCTGTCCGCAGTGCCAGAAATAGGAGGAAAAAATGATTATCGGCATCACGGGGAATATCGGCAGTGGGAAATCCATGGCAGCTGCCTATCTGGCAGAGCTGGGCGCTGCGGTGATCGATGCGGACAAGGTGGGACATGATGTGATCCTTCCCGGGGGCAGTGCATACCCCGGGCTGGTGGAGGCCTTTGGGGAGGAATTTCTGGATGAGGATGGGCATATTATAAGAAAGAAGCTGGGCGCTCATGTGTTCAGCGATGCCAGCGGCCAGCGTGTGCAGCTGCTGAACCGACTGACCCATCCGCATATCCGTGCGGAGATCCAAAGGCAGATCGAGTTCTTTCAGACACGGGCTTATTCGATAATTGTGATCGAAGCGGCCCTGCTGCTGGATAGCCCGCTGATAGAGCTGATCGATAAGCTGTGGCTGCTGCGCTGCAGCCCGGAATTGGCTGCGGCCCGGGCTGCCCGGCGGGATGCCTGCACAGAGGAAAGCATCCTGCAGCGGCGAAAGGCCCAACGGGATCAGGATGAGCTGGCGTGCCATGCGGATCTGATCCTGGAGAATGACGGCAGGCCTGAGGATCTGCAGGCGCAGCTCAAAAATGCCTATCAGCAGGCCCTGGAAGTGTCTGCAGGGAGGACTTTTGATGAAGTTTAAGTGCAAGGCCATTCCGGGCAGCAACAGGAGGAAGCTTGTCCTGCTTTTGTTTGCTGCTGCTCTTTTTTACCTTTGGTCCCAGCGCTGGAATTTGCTGGATCGTCTTTTTCCGCAGGAATATCGGGAAATCGTTGAGGAACACTGCAGCCGCTACCAGCTGGATCCCTGCCTGCTTATGGCCATGATCCGTGAAGAAAGCCGCTTTGACAGCAAGGCTGTGTCCCACGCCGGAGCGCAGGGATTGATGCAGATCATGCCGGAAACCGCAGAATGGATCACGAAGAAAAGCGGCCTTGGTATGCAAGGCAAGGACGGGCTTCAGGATCCGGAAAACAATATCCGCCTGGGTATTTGGTACCTGCAGTGGCTGCGGGAGCGTTATTCCGGAAATTCCCATGCTGCGGTGGCGGCCTATAATGCCGGCCAAACAGTGGTGGATCGCTGGCTGCGGGAAGGCAGATGGGACGGCAGCCTGGAAAATGCCCGTCAGATCCCCTATCCGGAGACTGCTGATTATCTGCGATCCGTTTGGCGCAGCTATAAAATTTATAATATCTTGCAAGATTTCTCGGAAAAACCCTTGCAAGGCTCTGTAGATTATGCTATACTATTATACGCATGAGATTTGCGGTAGTGCTGGAATAGGCAGACAGGTACGTTTGAGGGGCGTATGTCGAGAGGCGTATGGGTTCAAGTCCCATCTACCGCACCAAAGCAATATAATCCGAACCAGATCCTCCCTGTGGGAGACGGGTTCGGATTATTTGTTTATGGGGATGCCACCAGCCAAGCGGGAAAAGCTCCACAGGGAAAAAGACGGTATAGCCAGTGAGCTATACCGTCTTTTGTTTTAAAACCCTCCATCGGCGGCCGACTGCCACCCAGCCCCTTCCACAAAGTGAAAAGCAGGCAGCGACAAAAGGAAAGCTTCCGGAGCCAAGGGATCTATCAAGAATTGCTTTTGCCTTTAAGGTTGAATTGGATCACGGACTTGGATCCTCCCCCCGGCACAAAATCCAGCTTGCCTTCCTTACTTTTTATCTTTTCATAGCATTCATTATACCTCTTGGTAAACTCTTCCAAATCACCCATGCGAAGCTGGCAGCGAATCTTTTTCTCAGGGCGGTCACAGGGGAGAGGAAACTCCGGCACCCACTGATTATCACGGAAAGTATTGGACAGGCCTGCTCTTAGATAGGTAACATCCATTTTTTTCATCGTAGAACAGAAAGCTTTTGATTCCTTGAGCTGTTTCACACCATCCCGATAAACGTTCAAATCGAGTGCTTTCACCCAGTTTGGATCATCCAGCGCAAATTTCCCTGCAGAATCGATATAAAGCATACCGGCAAAGCCTTCCTCGATCTCTTTATACCCTTCCTCTCTCCGTAGTTTCCAACAAACATCATCATCACCCAGCTTCAGCTGATATTCATCCTGCAGGGAATTCATCAGGGTCAAGCGCAGCTCACTTGCCTGCTCCTGCAGCTTCTTCTGCAGTTCCACATAGCTCTGCTTCTCTCCTTCAGCTGCAAGAGAAATCCTCTGCTGCACTTCCTTAATGGCCTCCTGGTAGCAGGAAGCCAAGCCATGCAGGGCCTTATAATCCACTGCCTTATCAGAGTTCAAAAGCTGCTCTCCTGCCTCCCGAAGTGCATTCAGCTTCTCGCCCTGCAGCAGGCTCTCTTTCAGCTCGCTGACATAATCCTGCAGCACATCCATATTATAGCTGCTGCCTTTTTTCGTATAGCTCAGCCGGGCAGGAAGGACTACATCCCACTTGATATTTTTAGCATGGCCTTTGGAATTTGTGGCTTGCCGTTCCAATGTGGTCCGGCACATGCGCATATCATCCGAATAAGGAACAGCCTGGGTATTGGTAAGCACACCATTGTAATATTTGGAGCTGGCATCTTTGCCTTTCACATCCAGCTCAACCGGGCTGCCATCCAGCTTAGGATGCAGATCCTGCAGCCAGATCAACTGGATAGGAAGCTGGGATTTATTCTCTTTCTTCAGCAGCCCATCAAAGGTTTCTACAAACGTCGTATTCGGGTCACCATCGTGCTCATGGTGGTTCTTCAGGCTTTCCTTATAGAAGATCTTTTCGCCCTCCATACCTACAACCGTGATATAGTGATTCCCGCCAATGCAAAGGCTGACCGGGGAATTATGCTTTAAGAAGGCCGTTTCCAGGGCAAGACGAAGCTGCGCCTTATGATCATACAGATTATATTCTCTACTCTCAAAGATGGAGACCACGTTCACCGCAGTATTGGGGCAGATCCGATTCACCAGGCCACTGTAGCAGGTAATTTCCTGCGCAGCATCCTTCCAAAAGTTTTCTTTATCTTTGAAATCCACATCCGTTATTTCCTTCTCGTTGGGTTGGTAGGCACGGATCGTGTTCTGGTCAATATCCACACCTCTGTAAGCTAAGAGCAATTGAAGCGATACAGACCAGCAGCCACAAGCAGTATCCTGATACTTATGCTGCATAACCGCCGGCAGCATGATCTTATCATTCTTCTCCAGTTCCTGGATCGACTGATCCAGCTTTTTGCCATCCCGGCGAATCTCAGCCGAGCCGGCCAGCTTTTTCATCGGAGGATTCTTTTCCATTTCTTTGATCTTCGTGCAGTGATGGATCCGCCAATTAAGACAAGATCTGATATTCAGAAGTTGTTCAAAGTGACCGGTTTTCCAAAGGGCGTCATGCTTAATTTTTTCCAGTTTTTCAGGATCATTTTCTTGAAACATGCCGGTATATTGAAAATAAAATAAAAGATAACTCTCCTTCCTCGGGAACTCATCTTTCTTATCCGGAATATATTTCATCTGGTAGTTGCTGTTGTACGCCTGCAGATCATCACTAAAATCGATACTGGAATCCAGCTCCTCAGAGTCTGGTTCCTGCCTGGAAAGGTTCTTTTCATCTTCGTGCTGCTTATCTGTATTCTGGAAAAGAGACTCTGAATGGTAGTAGTCGTTCTCTGAATCATAGAATTTCAGCGTTTCGTTTTTTAAAAATTCAATAGGAGGATTGTCTATATACTTGTTCTCCTTTTCTTTTTCAGGGGAAGAAAAAAGACTTTTGGCAAAACTCATCGAATCACTCGTGTA
>JAUMYD010000091.1 GCA_030528765.1 Bacillota bacterium | reverse complement strand
AGCTCCCGCAGCAGCCAAGCCTGCGCCTGTGGAAGCAGCTCCCGCAGCAGCCAAGCCCCTGGGCAATGCCGGAAGTATGCGCAAAGCAAAATTCTCCTCTTCCCCGGTGAACCAGCGAAGAGGCCCCGCCCCCCTTCCCACGGGAACGGGAACGGGCACTGTGGCAGAGCCCGACCCGGCCCCGGTGGAAGAGAAGCCTGCCCAGAAGCCGGATGATCCGGAATATGAGCAGCTCAAAAAAAGATTCCGCAGCGTGGAGGAAGGGATATCTGCCTCCACCGCCGCCATCTCCGCAGAGCTGGAGGCCGTGCGCGCCACCATGAATACCTGGCATTTCTCTGAGCGTGGTGAAACACCGCCACCCCAGGCCGTGGAAAAGGCAAAGGCAGAGCGGCAGACTGCGCCCCGTCCCCAGAGTGCTGTGGGCAGCAACCGTGATTATTCTGCTACGCTGGGCCTTTCCGGCGCCCTCTCCCTGGAGGAGATCCTCCGCAATGTGCAGGAGCTGGAAAAATGCATCAATAAAGAAAGCGAGCTGAAAGATGAAGAATAGAAACGAGATCCCCCAGGCCGAAACCTGGGCCGTGGAACGGATCTACCCGGATCAGGATGCCTGGGAAGCAGACTTTCTGCAGGTAAAGCCCCTGCTGGAAGCAGCCGCTGCCTGGGAAGGACGCCTGGGCGAGGGCCCCGCTGCCCTGCTGGATTTCCTGCAGGCAGAGGAGAAGCTCAGCCGCCTGGTGGATAAGCTCTACCTCTATGCAGCCATGCGCCAGGATGAGGACAACAACGACCAGCTATTCCAGGGCCTTCGCTCCCGCATTG
The DNA here is from genome assembly GCA_030528765.1 of Bacillota bacterium. Taxonomy (GTDB): domain Bacteria; phylum Bacillota; class Dehalobacteriia; order UBA4068; family UBA4068; genus RGIG3155. The sequence goes on along the minus strand of JAUMYD010000091.1, from coordinate 6,656 downwards.
AGGCACTGGCCGTGGAGGCAAACGCCAGCCTCTCCTGGTTTGGTCCCCAGCTGCTGGCCCTGCCGGAGGAGCAGGTGCAGTCCTATCTGGATAGCCCGGAGCTGGCTCTTTATCGGCGTATGCTGGAAAACATCCTGCGGGAGCGGCCCCATGTGCTCTCCGGTCCGGAGCAGCGCCTGCTGGCTGCCAGCGGGGAGATGGGCGGGGCCTTTCATAATATCTATTCCCTGCTGAACGACGCGGATCTGCCGCTGCCCAGCATCGAAGGGAAGGATGGCCGACCCCTGCAGCTCAGCCACGGGAATTATGTGCCCCTGCTGCGGGATCCTGACCGCGCACTCCGGGAGCGGGCCTTCCGCGCCATGTATCAGACCTATGCCAGGCTGGGCAATACCATCGCCGGGCTTTATGCAGCCTCAGTGAAAAAAGACAATTTCTATGCCCAGGCACAGCACTATAAAAGTGCCCTGGCAGCCTCTCTTTTCAGCGACAATGTGCCGGAAGAGGTCTATACCCAGCTCATTGCCACGGTTCGTGCGCATCAGCCGGATATGAAGGAATATCTGCGCCGACGCAAGGCCCTGCTGGGCGTGGATCGCCTGCATATGTGGGATATCTATACCCCTCTTTTCCCGGAGCTGCCTTTGGATTTCAGCTGGGAGCAGGCAAAATCCATCACCCTGCAGGCTCTGGCTCCCCTGGGGCCGGACTATGTGGCAGCACTCTCCACAGGTCTGGAAGATCGCTGGTGTGATGTTTGGGAGACAAAGGGAAAGACCTCCGGGGCCTATTCCTCCGGAGTATACGACAGCGAGCCGTATATGCTGCTGAATTTCCAGAACGATCTGAACAGCGTCTTTACCCTGGCCCATGAGGCCGGGCACTCCATGCACTCCTATTACAGCCGCAAGCATCAGCCCTATGTCTATGGGGATTACCGCATTTTCGTGGCAGAGGTGGCCAGCACGGTGAACGAGACCCTGCTCAGCGACTATCTGCTGGCGCATGCGGATAAAAAATCAGAGGTGCGCTATCTGGTGAATCACTATCTGGAGGAGGCCCGCACCACTGTATTCCGGCAGACCATGTTTGCCGAATTCGAGCTGGAGACCCACCGCATGGCAGCGGAGGGCCGGCCCCTGACGGCAGAAAGTCTCTGCCAGCTTTATTATCAGCTGAATAAGGATTATTTCGGGGATGAGATCGAGGTGGATGAGGAGATCGCCTGGGAATGGGCGAGGATCCCCCACTTCTACCGGGCTTTTTATGTCTACAAATATGCCACCGGTTTCTGTGCCGCCTCCGCACTGGCCCAGGGCCTGATCGATCCGGATGCGGAAAAGGCCGCTGCCGCGCAGAAGCGCTACCTGGGCTTCCTGAAGGCAGGCAGCACCAAGGATCCCATCGATCTGCTGCATGATGCCGGTGTGGATATGCGCAGCCCCGAGCCGGTTGACCGCACGCTGAAGATGTTCGGGCAGCTGGTCAGAACTCTGGAATAAGCGTGCTTGCGGGTTGGGAAACCAACCCGCAAGTCTTATACGTACACAAAACAATTATCCGGAAACGAGGATCATCATGAACGAAATCATCTGCGGCCGCAATGCCGTACTGGAAGCACTGAAAAGCGGTCGTTCCGTAAACCGCGTACTGCTTTCCGAATCCACAGATCCGGCCTTTGCCGGGGCTGTGTTCAAGCTCTGCAAGGAGCGTGGCGTCCCCTGCCGTAAGCTGCCAAAGGAGCAGCTGCGGAAAATCGCCGGGCCGGATCATCATGGGGTGGCAGCGGAGCTCGCTGCCCAGGAATATGCCTCTCTGGAGGATATTCTGCTGCTGGCAGAGCACCGGGGCGAATCCCCCTTTGTGGTGGTGCTGGATGGCGTGGAGGATCCGCATAATCTGGGTGCCATCATCCGCACCGCGCTCTGTGCCGGTGCCCATGGGCTCGTCATCGGCAAGCATCGGGCCGTTCCCCTGAACCAGACTGTGATGAAGACCAGTGCCGGTGCTGCCAGCCACCTGCCGGTGGCCCGGGTGACCAATATCAGCCAGGCCCTGCGCACACTGAAGGAAGCCGGCTGCTGGATCTGCGCTGCGGATATGGATGGGCAGCCCCTCTGGGAGCTGGATCTTTCCGGCCCGCTGGCGCTGGTCCTGGGCGGTGAAGGGCAGGGACTTTCCCCTTTGGTGAAGAAAAACTGCGATCTGGTGGCAGCCCTTCCCATGCAGGGGCCTGTCAGCTCCCTGAATGTGAGCGTCTCCGCAGGCGTTCTCCTCTATGAGGTGGTGCATCAGCGGCGAGGCTGAAGCCTGCCCCTGCCGGGAGCGGCAAAAAAGCCCCGGGCAGGCAGGGACTTCAGCCCACAGAAAAGCACCCGCCCTGCGTCTGCGGATCGGGCCAGGCCGGCTACCCCGGCAATGGCTCCCATTCCCCGGCAGGATTTAAAAGAAGGGCTCCCCACTTCCCGTTCTTTTGTGGCAAACTGTATGAAAGAGGTGCGCATAGCTGCTTTTCCTGTTTTGGTTTATTTTGCACTCACCATTTTTCAGGATCCTGCTATTGCTGCACCTTTTTTGTTGCTGTGCCTGGGCAGCCCTGCCATTTCCCTCTGACTGCCTCTTCCTCCTTCCCTTGCGCGGAAATTTATAAATTTTTGAAACTTTTTTGTGCCTGCGGGGGTATTTTAATTAGAATACTATGAACACACATACTTCTGCTTTGGCTCTCATTAATTTAGACGGAATATCAAGTCTTAAATGCAATTAAGTAAAAATAAGTCAAAAAGGAGCCACCTATGTCTATTTTCTTTACAGCGCAATTCGATAAATTTTTTGCTCTGATGAAGACAGCATTTCCGGACTATGAAAGATATGCAAATATGCCTAACGAACCGGAAAATGCTGACGATCGCTTTATCTTCCCCGGTCGGGAAACGAGAGAAGACCTCCTTGAAGAGGAGAAGATGAAATACAATCTCGCGCAGCAGCTCAAGAAGCTCCAGGAGATCAATACTCTCTGGAAAAACGAATCCAGCTGGGAGAATGATCCTGCTGGTTTCGTCCGTTCGATGAAGGAACTGCATCAGGAGGCAAATCGCTTTCAGAAGGCCTATTCCAAAGGACTCAAAACGGTTGGTGATTCCTCTGACCGGATCTTTCTCCAGAAATGCATCGCCGATACCACACATACAAATACGTGGCTGGTGACGCAAATGGAGAAAACCATAAAGCAGCCGAATCAGAATTTTCTCATCAACCGGGATAGCCTCGCAGAAGTCAAAAACGCAAGCCAGGCGGCCCTGAACAGGAGGATCAAGGCTAAGATGCGTAATAAAGATACGCATCAGTTTTTCAGTGCCATATATGATAAGATGGCGGAATCCTCCAGAAAAGTGATGTGGAATTCCAGCGAATACAGGGTAATCCCTGGAAAAATATATCGATCCCATGAAGGAGAAAGTGAGCAGCTATCTGCAGGACAAAGTGAACGCAGCGGTGGAGGCAAATGATCTGAAAAAGGGAATGGATGATTTAAAGGAGCTGCTCCAAAGCTCGGAGCGGCTGTATCAGGACTTCATGAAAGCCCAGCAGAAGCCTGCGAAAAAGTCCCATGAAGAAAATCAGGCCCCGCACAAACAAAATCAGGAAAAGATCCGGTCCTCCAGCGGAAAGCCGACCCTGAAAAAGGAAAGCTGATCAAATAAACCGGAAAGCAGACAAACAACAGACAGGAGGATAAGCTATGCCCAATCAGCCCAATTTTTTTGAAGAAAGATATACGAAGTATTTCCCGCTCATGAAGGCGCAATTCCCGGATTACGATAGGTATAAAGACCTTGAATCCGAGCCCCTGGAAAAGACGGAGCAGATGAAATACCAGCTCGCCCAGGGAATGAAGAAGATGGAAGAGATCTATCAGCTCTGGCAGTCCTCGCAAAACTACGAGAATGCCTCGGATTCCTTCTTCGAGGAATTGCAGCTGCATTGTGAGGAGGCAGAAAACCATCTGCTCCGCTACGCAAAGATGGCAAAAGAAGAAAGCGGAGAAAGCAAACGGCTGCACATCTCCAAGGCCCTCAGGGGTACAGTAGGAATTTATAAAGAACTTCCGCAGATGATAAAGATATCGCAGGAGAACAGCAAAACGGAAGAAAGGCAGCAATTTATAGGTGAGCGACCGCAGCTGGACATCAAGGAAGCCGAAAGATTCGGCAAATATAAAATAATGCAAGGCGGCCTGAAAAGATTGGAAACAGACGCGCCTGAAGAGAACTTTTACAAACAGCTGCGGAGCAGGATGCAGGAATCCTATGACAATGTGCTGTGGAACTCCACGGAATACAAGGCCATGTTCACAGCACTGAAAGATTTCCTGAATTGCGAGGATGCGGCGCAGCAGCCGAATAAGATCCGGGCACTGGATGAAGCAACGCGGAACTACATCAACCTGAAAAAGGATATCCCCCTGACCGAAAACGGCAAGACCCGTCTCAGCCTGGCCAGGGACCTGCTGAATGGTACGCAGCTCCTGGTGGATGGGCTGGAAGAAAAGGAAAAAATATCAACTAAAATACGCACCTATGACCGTACGATCGGCGTCCAAGTGGAGATGATGCAGCAATTTGCCCCAAAAACTAAAGAGAATTTCCTCGCTATGCCGAAGAATGAATCCTTCACCTATTTTACCGCGCAAGCACTCACCATTCTGATCCTGAAAAAGGAACTTGAGCAAAACGGAAGGGACATCCACGAGGTGGGCAAATCCCTGGAAAAATATATCGATCCCATGAAGGAGAAAGTGAGCAGCTATCTGCAGGACAAAGTGGACGCAGCGGTGGCGGCAAATGATCTGGAAAAGGGAATGGATGATTTAAAGGAGCTGATCAATACCCCGGAGCTGCTGTATCAGGACTTCATGAAAGCCCAGCAGAAGCCTCCGAAAAAGTCCCATGAAGAAAAACCGATCACGACCTCACAAAACAAGGAAATAAAAATAACTAACGTATAAAAGGAGAATAAACCATGCCCGGCCATTTTGAAGAAAGATTCGAAAAGTATTTCCCCCTCATGAAGGAACAGTTCCCGGATTACGAGGCCTTCAAAGAAATGGAGGCAGAACCCCAGGAACCCCATGTTGTTCTTCTGTTCCAATCGGAAGAAGCAATCCTTCAGGAAGAAAAGATGAAATACCATCTCGCCCAGGGAATGAAGAAGATGGAAGAGATCTATCAGCTCTGGCAGAAGAAAGAAGAGAAAAGCCCGGAAGAATTCGCTTCTGAACTGAAAAAGAAGCATAAAGAGGCAAAAGAGCATTTTAAACCCTACATGGACAATGTCAAAACCATTGGGGATCATCAAAATCGGGTACATATCTTTGAGCCCTTATACAGTGCATGCATCGTAGATGACTGGCTTGCACACGAAATGCTGCCCCTGCTTAACACCAAAGGGTCCAACGAAGAAGCTATTTCGCCCAAATACACGAAGCTGGAAGATGCGCAGGCTGAAGCCCAAATACAGCGGAAAAACAAAGCCATTAAAAAAATGGCCCCTGAAGAAGAAAAGAAGTCCTTTTTCGTAAGCCTGTATGCAAAGATGAAAGCCTCCTACGATACCGTAATGTGGAACTCCACGGAATATAAAGCCATGTTCAGCGCACTGGAGCCTTTCAAGGACGGGGTCCCCACGGATAATCTTGAGCAGAGCCTCAATAAGCTGCATCAGGCCACACAGAATTACATCAGCCTGAAAAAGGACATCCCCATTACCGAAAACGGCAAAATCCGGATCAATCTGGCCAGAGAGCTGCTGGATATCACAGAGCTGATGCGGGCGGGTGTGGCTGCTGAGAAGCAGCTCGGCCGGGGCCTGCCTCTCGATCAGGAACAGGTGCCCATCGATATCAATGCGTTCCCGTCTCTGTCTGAGGTAAACCTGACTTCTCTGAATTTCAACCGGCCTGTGACGGATATTAACAATCAGCCAATCAATCCTTCGAAAAAATACGATCCCATAGAAGAAATTCATCAGGAAGGTATGGAGTCCACAGTCTTCGATATGAAAAACAACTATCCGTCAGAATCCAAAGTTTTTCTTACCAAGACTGATTCGATACCCTTCGGAAATATGGAGTCCGCAGTCTTCGATATGACGAACAACTATCCGCCAGAATCCGAAATTTCTCTTCACAAGGCAGATCGGAGGAAAACGAGCCCCTACGATGAGCAGATCAATACGCTGCTTTCCCAGCTCGTTCTGTCTGAATCCGTGAACACGAAGACTAATGCTTTTAAGACGGATACCGCAAGGCTGATGATCCTGCTTGTTGCCAGAAAGGAATACCGCGACAAGGGAACCACTACGATCGATATGAAAAGCTTCCCGCAGGGCTATGAAAAACCGATCAACGATATGAAAATAAAAACAGATGCCTATCTGGAGGATCCGGAGACGAGCAGCAAGATCAGCACCCTGCTTAAGGATGCGGATAAATTCCACATGGATTTCCTGAACTTCCAGAATAAGCCTGTTTCCAAGGAGAATGAAGTGGAAAATGAGTTTTCTGCTTTTAACGATAGCCCAAAGCAAGAGAAGAATAACAAGACTGAGCAGAACAAGTCTTTTTCCCTTTTTGAGTGATCTCCCTTTCTTGCTGT